>JAVJTC010000045.1 GCA_040219085.1 Acidimicrobiales bacterium | reverse complement strand
CGCGCCCAGGGCGTCGGCATGGGCAACTGAGTCGTCTGTCGCGGCGATGAGCGATGACCGATATTTTGTCCTCGTCGTCGACTTCGGGGCCCAGTACGCCCAGCTGATCGCGCGGCGGGTCCGTGAGGCCAACGTCTACAGCGAGATCGTCCCCCACGACATGAGCGCGGCTGAAATGGCCGCCAGGGAGCCGATCGGCATCATCTTGTCCGGCGGCCCGAAGTCGGTGCACGTCGAGGGAGCACCCACTCTCGACCCGGCCGTGTACGAACTCGGCGTCCCCGTACTGGGTATCTGCTACGGCGCGCAGCTCCTGGCCCGCCAACTCGGGGGCACAGTGGACCACTCCGGTCGCGGCGAGTACGGACGGACGCGGCTCGACGTCGCGGCCGGCGGCACGCTCCTCGCGGATCTTCCGATCCACCAGGACGTGTGGATGAGCCACTTCGACTCGATCGTCGAGGCGCCCGCCGGGTTCACCGTGACCGCGTCCACACCGGATGCCCCCGCGGCGGTCCTCGAGAACGATGACAGGCGCCTCTACGGCGTCCAGTTCCATCCCGAGGTCGGCCACACACCGCACGGTCAGGAGATGCTCGAGCGGTTCCTGAGCGGTCCGTGCGGTTCGTCGCGTTCGTGGACCCCCGCCGAGATCATCGACGAGGCGGTCGAGGCCATCCGGGCGCAGGTCGGTGACGGACGGGCCATCTGCGGTCTGTCGGGCGGGGTGGACTCCGCCGTGGCGGCCGCGCTCGTGCACAAGGCCATCGGCCACAACCTCACGTGTGTCTTCGTCGACACGGGGCTGATGCGCAAGGACGAGGGCGAACAGGTCGTGGAGACCTTCCGCCGCAACCAGGGCATCGAGTTGATCCACGTCCGGGCCGGTGACCGGTTCCTCGACCGCCTTGCCGGCGTCGTCGACCCGGAGGACAAGCGCAAGACCATCGGGGAACTCTTCATCCGCGTGTTCGAGGAGGCGGCCGGCGGCATCAGCGACGCCCGATTCCTCGTGCAGGGAACGCTCTACCCCGACGTCATCGAATCCGGAACGAAGGACGCCGCGAAGATCAAGAGCCACCACAACGTCGGCGGCCTCCCCGACGACATGGACTTCGAACTCGTCGAACCACTCCGGATCCTCTTCAAGGACGAGGTCCGGTCGGTCGGTTCCGCCCTCGGCCTCCCGGACGAGATCGTCTGGCGTCAACCCTTCCCCGGCCCCGGGCTCGGCGTCCGCATCATCGGTGACGTGACCGCTGAGAAGGTGTTGATGCTCCAGGAGGCCGACGCCATCGTCCGCGAGGAGATCCACCGGGTGGGGCTCGACCGCTCGATCTGGCAGGCCTTCGCCGTCCTCCCCGACGTCCGCACAGTCGGTGTCATGGGAGACGAGCGGACCTACGCGCATCCCGTGATCATCCGGGCCGTCACCAGCGAGGACGCGATGACCGCGGACTGGGCGCGCCTGCCCTACGACCTGCTGGAGCGCATGTCGAGCCGCATCATCAACGAGGTCGAGGGCGTCAACCGGGTGGCGTACGACATCACGTCGAAGCCGCCGGGCACCATCGAATGGGAGTGAGTTCCGCCGGCCCGTTCGATCACTACAGCCGGGCGGTCGCCGACTTCGGTCGTCGGGTCCAGGCCGTGCGTGACGACCAGTGGGAGCTGCCGACACCGAGTGGGGACTGGGACGTCCTGTCGGTCGTCGCCCACGTCGTGCTGGGCGAATCGCAGGTGCCGCCTCTGCTCGCCGGCGACGGTGTCTCCGCTGTCGCGACGACGGACCCGGGGGTGCTCGGACCCAACCCGATGGCCGCCTGGCGTGGGACCGCGCTGGCGGCCTTGGAGGCTGTGCGTGCCGTCGGCGACATGTCGCTGGTCGTCCATCATCCGCTCGGGGACCTGACGGTCGAGACCGTCGTCGCAGTGCGCGTGTCGGAGAACCTCGTTCACGGCTGGGACGTCGCCACCGCGCTGGGCGCAGATGTCACGATCGATGAGGAAGCCGCCGAGTGGTGCCTGGACCTGTGGCGCCCCGTGGCGCTCGATCTGGCCGGGACGCCCCACTACGGGGAACCGGTGGAGCCGCCGCCGGATGCCTCAGCCGGCGTCCGGCTCCTCGCCCTGCTCGGCCGCGAGATCTGACTCCTCGGCTGCGGCCGGCTCGGCGGAGGGCACGGCTTCGACCGGCGGGGGAGCGATCTGAGGGGCCACGGCGAGGCGGATCGACAGGTCCACGCGTCGTCGCCGACGTTCCACGGCGATCACCTCGACCCGCACCCTCTCGCCGGGTAGCACGACCTCTTCGGGGGTGTTGACCCGGTACTCGGCCAACTCCGAGAGGTGCACGAGTCCCTCGACGCCGTTCTCGAGCTTCACGAAGGCCCCGAAGTCCACGAGGCGCGAGACCGTTCCGTCGTGCCGGCTGCCCGGTTGGAGTTCGCGGAGCGGGTCACCACCGAGACGCATCGTCAGGCCGAGGCGCATCTTGTCGGGCTGGGCCCGCAACACCGCAACGGTCACCTCGTCGCCCACGGATACGACGTCGGCCGGGTCGGCGCTTCCCCGCCAGCCCAGCTCTGAGCGGTGAACGAGACCCTGTAGGCCGTCGCCCACGTCGACGAACGCGCCGAACTCGGCGAGTCGGACGACCTTGCCCGTCAGCTTCTCGCCCTTCTTCAAGGTCTTCAGCCGCTCGCGTGACTCGGACTTGCGCATGCTGCGCTGGACGGCCTTGCGCGACAGCACGCAGCGGCCCTTGCGCTGGTCCACGTCGACGACGCGGCATTCGATCGTCTGGCCGACGAGTTGTTCGGCGTCGAATCCGGGGTCGACGTCGATGAGGCTCTGTGGCACGAAGGCCCGGATCCCGGCATCGACGGCGAGTCCACCCTTCACGGTGTCGAGAACGACGGCCTCGACCACAGCACCTGAGGCACGGGCGTCGGTGAGCGTCTTCCATGCTGTGAGTGTCCGGCCCCACGAGCGCGACAGCACGACGCGGCCCCGCTGATCTTCACGTACGAGCACAGCTGCTTCGACGGTGTCGCCGACGGTGACCTCGCCGGTCAGGTCGATCTGGAGGTTGGGTGCCCAGTGGCGACTGCCGACGACACCGACGAGCCCGTCGCCGAGGTCCACCTCGACCTCGTGGGCGGTCACCGCGGTGACCGGGCCGGAGAGGATCTGACCGGACTCGTAGCCGCCGGGCGCGGTTGCAGGGGCCGGGGGAGTCCCACCGGGCGCCGCGACCGGCGGTGGGTTCGGTCCGGCAGGCTTCGTCGCGCCGATCGCGGGTGTGGCGGTGGCTTCGGGCGCCGGCTCAGGGGATACGGGCGCGGGCGTGGGTTTCGGGTCCGCGGGTTCGGGTTCGGCTGGTTCGGGTTCGGCGGGTTGGGGTGGCGCGGCGGCTGGTTCGGGTTCGGCGGGTTCGGGTGCCGTGGATACGGGTTCGGCTGGTTCGGGTTCGGCGGGTAGGGGTGGCGCGGCGGCTGGTTCGGGTTCGGCGGGTTCGGGTGCCGTGGATACGGGTTCGGGTTCGGCGGGTTCGGGTGCCGTGGATACGGGTTCGGGCGCGTCCGGTTCGTCGGTGCTCACCGTCTCGTCATCGGATGGCGTGGTGTTCGACATGGATTCCCCGGGGTCCTGCGTGGACCGCGAGGGTACCGCGACGGGTCCCCGGCCCGTCCTGCGCGACCGGCTCAGGTGCCGGCGAGGCGGGCGACGACGGGGGCCATCGCGTCGAGGGAATCGCGTCCCCAGGTGAAGTACGAGATCCCGTAGCGCTCGCGCACGGCTTGGACCTTCTCGATGATCTCGGAGACCTCGCCCACGAGCGAGTGCGGACTGTCGAGCGCTTCCTGCGCGCTGATGCCGAGAACCGGACCGACGACCTCGGCCATCGCTCGGGGGTCGTCGGTGACGGCGGCGATGTGGATTCTCGTCTGGAGCTCGATCTGGGAGAAGCGGGCGCCCGCCGCCGCACGGATCCATCCGATCTTCTCGTCAGTGGCGTCGGCCGTCGCGGTGGGACCGGCTTCCTCGTCGATGCGACCGGCGTGCAACGACGGGTTGATCCCGACGATGTCCGCCTCACGACCGGCGAGGTCGAGGATGCGCCGCCCGCCGCCGCCGATCAGGATCGGTGGGTGGGGGCTCTGCACGACGTCCGGCCGGCCCGTGAACGACGAGATCTGGTAGTGGTCGCCGGTGAAGTCGAACGGTTCGCCTCCGAAGTAGCTCTTGAGGATCGACAGCGCCTCGCCGAGACGGTCGATTCGGATACCGGGACGGTCGTAGGGGATGCCGGTGGTGTCGTAGTCACTGCGCTGCCATCCGGCGCCGAGGCCGAGCTCGAGGCGTCCGCCCGACATGAGGTCGAGCGTCGCGCAGTCCCGGGCCAACACGACAGGGTGACGGAAGTCGTTGGCGAAGACGAGCGCACCGACGCGCAGGGTCGTGGTGGCTGCGGCAGCGGCGGTGAGCGCCGGTACGGGGGAGAGGTCGTTGTCGAAGTGGTCGGCCACCGACAGCGTCGAATAGCCGAGATCCTCGATCTTGCGGGCCATGTCCATCCACTCGGCGGCGTCGGTGGGCCCGTTGCACTGCACACCGAAACGCAGGGGCCGGCTCACGGCGTGTATCGGGCGAGGAACGACGTGATCGTCGCGTCCGTGTCGGCGAGAACGTCGTCGTCCTTCCAGCGTTCGACGAGTGTCGCGTTCGGTGCGAGCCGGGCGATCTCCCGTGACGTCGACTGCGGGTGGTACTGATCGTCTCCCATCAGCACGAGCAGGGGCGTCTCCCAGGTTGCGATCTCGTCGCGTGAGGCGGTGAGGACGAAGTCGCCGTCCCACATGTTCGAACGGAACGACTCCCAGGTGGCCTCGTCGGCCTCGGGGTGCTCCGGCGCCTTCTCGGCGGCCCATCCGTCGAACATCTCGACGAAGGCCTCCCGGTTGCCGTCCACGCCGACCGGTTGGAGCATCACCGCCGAGACGAACCTCTCGGGCGCCTCCTGGAGCAGACCCGCTATGTAGGGACCGCCGATGCACATGCCGACGACGTGGCACGACTCGATACCGAGGTGGTCGAGCACGGCGATCTGGTCGTCCGTGTACGTGGCCCAGCCGTCGTTTGCGCCCACCGGTGCAGTCGAGGAGCCGGCGTTGCGCTGGTCCATGGCGACGAGCCGGTACTCGTCCACCAGGGCTTCCAACGGATTCCAGGGCTTGCCGGACCACATCGCGATCTCTGAGCGCATGCCACCCGGTGCGATCGTGAGGACGGGAAATCCATTGTCGTTCCCCGACACCTCGTAGTGGATCCGTGCGTCGCCGTGGTCGAGAAAGGCCATGCGGCGAAACGTAGCCGACGGTGGCCAGGTCGTCGGCGCCGTCACCCGGGGCGTCGCAGGCCCTCGCTAGGGTGAGCCGCAGTGCGACGTGACGACCTTCTCGCCGGCCTGAACCCGGCCCAACACGACGCCGTGCTGCACGGCGACGGGCCGATCCTGGTCGTCGCGGGCGCCGGCTCGGGCAAGACGCGGGTGCTCACGCACCGCATCGCCCACCTGATCGACCAGGGTGTGTCGCCCTTCGAGATCCTGGCCATCACCTTCACCAACCGCGCCGCGAACGAGATGAAGGAGCGTGTCGCGGGACTCATCGGTGAGGTCGCCCAGAAGATGTGGGTGTCGACGTTCCACTCGGCGTGTGTGCGGATCCTGCGCCGTGACGCCGAGGCCATCGGCTTTCCGTCACAGTTCACGATCTACGACCAGGCCGACGCCGTGCGCCTCGTCGGCTACGTGCTGCGGGATCTCGACATCGACACCAAGCGCTTTCCGCCCCGGTCGGTACACGGAGCCATCAGCCTCGCCAAGAACGAGATGCTCGACGACCGGGCGTATTCGGAGAAGGCCTCGGGGAGCCTCGGCACGGTCTTCGAGCGTCGTATCTCCGACGTCTACACCGAGTACCAGAAACGTCTGCGACGCGCCGGGGCGATGGACTTCGACGACCTGTTGTTGCGCACCGTCGAGCTCTTCGAGCGTGACCCCACGGTCCGCGAGAAGTATCAACAGCGGTTCCGCCACCTGCTCGTGGACGAGTACCAGGACACCAACCGCGTGCAGGCCCGCCTCGTCGAGCAGTTGGCCGGGCTGCACGGCAACGTCTTCGCGGTCGGTGACCAGGACCAGGGCGTGTACGCCTTCCGCGGCGCCGACATCCGCAACATCGTGGACTTCGAGCGGGCGTTCCCCGACGCGACGGTCATGTTGCTCGAGCAGAACTACCGCTCCACCCAGACCATCCTGGACGCGGCCAACGCCGTCATCTCCAACAACGTCGGACGCAAGCCCAAGGCGCTGTGGACAGAGCAGGGGGGCGGGTCACCCATCACCCGCTACTTCGCCGACGACGAAGCCGACGAGGCCCGGTGGGTCGCCCACGAGATCGCGAGCCTCCACGACGGTGAGGGTTACCGCTACGGCGACATCGCCGTCTTCTACCGGACCAACGCACAGAGTCGGGTGCTCGAGGAGTACATGGTCCGGGTCGGCGTGCCCTACCGGGTCGTCGGCGGCACCCGGTTCTACGACCGTCGCGAGATCAAGGACGCGCTCGCGTATCTCCGGGCTGTCATCAACCCGATCGACGAGGTGTCGCTCAAGCGGGTCCTCAACACCCCCAAACGCGGTGTGGGCGACGGCTCGGTCGCCCGTCTCGACGCCTGGGCGGCCGCGCACGGCGTGCCGTTCGTGGACGCGCTGCGCAACGCGGACGAGGCCGGCGCCTCCGGCCGTGCGGCCAACGGCATCGCGGAATTCCTGCGGGTACTCGAAGAGGGGGCGGCGTTCGTCGACGACGGACCGGCCGCGGTCATCGGTGCACTTCTCGACGAGTCCGGTTACCGCCAGGAACTCGAGGCCGACGGCTCCATCGAGGCGGAGGGTCGCCTCGAGAATCTCGCCGAGCTGATCGGCGTCGCGTCGAAGTATCCGACGGTCGCCGAGTTCCTCGAACAGGTGGCCCTCGTCTCCGACAGCGACCAGATCGGCGACGACGACTCGTCGGTCGTGTTGATGACCCTGCACTCGGCCAAGGGCCTCGAGTTCCCCGTCGTCTACCTGATGGGTATGGAGGACGGGATCTTCCCCCACGTCCGTTCGCTGGGTGAGCCGGATCAGCTCGAAGAGGAGCGCCGCCTGGCCTACGTCGGGCTGACGCGGGCGATGGAGCGCCTGTCGCTCACCAACGCGTGGGCACGCACCATCTACGGCTCGACGCAGTACAACCCGCCGAGCCGGTTCCTCGAGGAGATCCCGGCCGAACTCGTCGTGGACGCCGAGGGCAGCCGCACCACCCGCCGCTCGCGCAGCGAACGTCGATCCTCAGGCGGGAGCGACGGCTGGACGCCTGGTTCGAGTCGTCGGGGCGGCGACGGCTGGTCGCTGAGCCCGAGCCGCGAGGACCGCGTCGACAAGGCCATGGCGGCCGGGCGGGCGGCCCCGAACGCGTCCGTGGCCACCGGTGACGGCCAGAGCATCAAGGTGGGCGACGACGTGCGCCACGGAACCTTCGGCGAGGGGGTCGTTCTCGACATCCGCGGTGAGGGCGACAAGGCCGAGGTGCGGGTCAACTTCGCCGGTATAGGTGAGAAGCAGCTGCTGTTGTCCTGGGCCCCGCTCGAGAAGATCTGAGCGCCGGATTCAGTTCCCGGCGGTCGTCGCCGGGTCGGACTCCGCGTCGGCGTCGACACCGGTGTCGTCGTCACGGGGCGTGATCTCGACCTCGAGGTCGCCGTTGTCGGTGACGGTCACCTCGTAGCGGGGGAGGTCGTCGCCGTCACCATCGATCACGACGGTCTCGTCGCAGGGGTCGGTGAAGACCTGCGCCTCTGCCTGCCACTGCAGCGTGCACTCCCGGTCGGTTCCCGGGCGTCGGGCGTCGAAGGCGATCCACCCTTCCAGGGGATCGTCGCTGAGGTGGTTGATGTAGATGTCGCGGCTACCGCCGGCGACGTCGGGGAAGAGCACCGGACCGTCCCGTTCGATGGACTCCGCCCGGTTCTCGGCGTCGCCCGCTTCGAACACGTCGTCGCCGAGTTGGACGTCGACACTTCCGGTGCTGGCGAGCTGGGCCATCAACACGACCAGACCGATACCGAGGCCGATCCCGAGGAGGCCGATCACGACGGCGCGGACGGCGTTGAAGTCTGTTCCCTTGGCGACGGGCATGGTGGGTGGTCCGGCACGGAATGTGGTCGACGGTGGGTCGCGTCCTAGTATCGCCGGTCGAACCCGAAATCAGCCGGCTCCCCGACGGAACGACCGTCGAGCCCGGCTCGGAGGCAACGTGGATCTCTTCGAATATCAGGGAAAGCAGTTCTTCGCGTCCTACGGGATGCCCATCTCCGCAGGCGAGTTGGCGATGACGGTCGACGAGGCCGTGGCCGCCGCCGAGCGCCTCGGTACGCCGGTCATGGTCAAGGCGCAGGTCCACACCGGTGGGCGAGGCAAGGCCGGCGGCGTCAAGTTCGCAGGGAGTGTCGACGACGTGCGCACGCACGCCACGGACATCCTGGGACTCGACATCAACGGCCACATCGTGCACCGGCTCTGGATCGAGAAGGCGTCTGACATCGCCGAGGAGTACTACGCGAGCTTCACGCTCGACCGCGCTGCCAAGAAGCACCTCGGCATGCTCTCGGCCGAAGGCGGCGTGGAGATCGAGACCGTGGCCGACGAGAACCCCGACGCAATCTCCAAGATCTGGGTGGACCCCGTAGAGGGACTCACGCCCGAGGTGTGCCGCTCGTGGGTGGAGGGCGCCAACCTGAACCCCGACGCCGTCGAAGGCACGATCGAGATCCTCCAGAAGCTCTACACGGCCTACACCGAAGGTGACGCCGACCTCGTCGAGATCAACCCGCTGATCCTCACCCCCGAGGGGAAGGTCCACGTGCTCGACGCGAAGGTCACCCTCGACGCCAACTCGGTGTTCCGCCACGAGGACTATGCCGCCTACGACGAGACGCAGACCCGCGACGAGCGCGAGACTGACGCCCACGCGAAGGGCCTCCAGTACGTGGGGCTCGAAGGCAGCGTCGGAGTCATAGCCAACGGCGCCGGGCTCGCCATGAGCACGGTGGACGTGGTCAACCAGGTGGGCGGCAAGCCCGCCAACTTCCTCGACATCGGCGGCGGTGCCAACGCGGACGTCATGGCCGGTGCACTCGAGGTCATCAACAACGACCCGATGGTGCGCTCGATCTTCATCAACATCTTCGGGGGCATCACCCGGGGCGAGGAGGTCGCCAACGGCATCCTCGAGGCGATGAACCGCGTCGAGATCGACTCACCGATCGTCATCCGTCTCGACGGGACGAACGCCGACGAGGGTCGGGCGATCCTCGAACCGAAACTCTCGGACGCCCTGCAGATGGAAGCCACGATGCTCGACGCCGCCCGCCGCGCCGTCGAACTAGCGAAGCGCTGAGGAGCCCCTGATGAGCATCTTCGTCGACGAGAACACCAAGGTCATCTACCAGGGCCTCACCGGCTCACAGGGCCGTTACTACGGCCTGTTGAACCGTGACTACGGCACGAAGGTCGTGGCCGGTACCCATCCGACCAAGGCCGGCACCGACGTGGACGGCATTCCGATCTACGCAAACGTCGGTGAGGCCGTCGCCGCAACCGGTGCCACGGCGTCGTGCATCTTCATCCCCGCGCCCTTCGTGAAGGACGCTGTGATGGAGGCGGCCGAGGGTGGCGTCGAGTTCATCGTCGTCATCACCGAGGGCGTCCCTGCCCACGACGAGGCCTGGTTCTACAACAAGTTGCAGGCCGACTTCCCCGATGTCCAGCTCCTCGGGCCGAACTGTCCGGGCATCATCTCGCCGGGCAAGTGCAACATCGGCATCACCGCCGGCCACATCGCCAAAGAGGGAGGCCCCGTCGGCATCGTCAGTCGCTCCGGCACCCTCACCTACCAGGCGCTCTACGAGCTCAAGCAGGCCGACATCGGCTGCACGACGTGTGTGGGAATCGGCGGGGACCCCGTTCCGGGAACCACCTTCATCGACTGTCTCGCCGGCTTCGAAGCCGACCCCGAGACGAAGGCCGTCATGA
The DNA here is from genome assembly GCA_040219085.1 of Acidimicrobiales bacterium. Taxonomy (NCBI): domain Bacteria; kingdom Bacillati; phylum Actinomycetota; class Acidimicrobiia; order Acidimicrobiales; species Acidimicrobiales bacterium. The sequence continues at coordinate 31,890 of JAVJTC010000045.1, read as the reverse complement.
TGATCGGCGAGATCGGCGGGTCGGCCGAAGAAGCGGCTGCCGAATTCATCGCCGACAAGATGACCAAGCCGGTCGTCGCCTACGTCGCCGGGGTCACAGCCCCTCCGGGTAAGAAGATGGGTCACGCCGGTGCCATCGTCTCGGGTGGCAAGGGCACCGCGGAAGCCAAGATGGCTGCGCTGCGTGAAGCCGGCGCCAAGGTCGGCAACAACCCGACCGAGGCCGGCCAGCTCATGGCCGAGGTGGTCGCCTCGCTCTGATCCGCATGCGGAAGGGCGGAAGCCGGCATTCACGCCGCTCGTAGTCTCCGCCAAGCCTCGCTGCGCAAACGCCGGCTCCCGCCCTGATGGAGCGGTTCGAGGCTCGTCTCAGCGCTTGTTCCGGCGTCGGTCGGGGTGCGGGACTCGGTCGAGGACGCGAAGAGGCCCCGCCATCGGCGGGGCCTCGACGCGTTCCAGTGACCTGGTGACTCAGAAAGTAGTTGGTTTCGCGGTCCCGCCGGTGGCGGAGGCGCCCTGTTGGTGTTCCCAGATGGCTCCTGCGAGAGCAACCCCGGCGCCGATTCCCGCCAGGAAGACGCCGAAGGCCGAGTTCGACCGGAACCACTGGCCGAACGCCGTCAGGAACGCAGCGAGGGCGACAACCGTCGTGAGTTGAGTGAGGCTGTAGCCGAGGAGCTTCTCAGGCAGGTTCACCTGAGGCGCGAACGCCTGGATGGCTGACACTGCGATCAACTCGATCGAGAGCAACAGGATCAGAATTCCCGTCAGTCCGAAGAAGTCGCTGTCGTAGGCGTTGGCTCCGAACGGACCGAAGGAGAACCAGTCGAGGAACGAGCCGATCAGCAGGAGGACGCCGCCTCCGAGAACCATGAGTTGGGTGGGTTTGATGTTGTTCATTCCGGGCTCCTCAGAACGTCGTCGCCGAGCCGGTGCCCGACGGGTTGGCCTGCATGTCGGTCACGACGGCGCCGGCGATGGCGACCACGGCACCGATCCAGCCGAGGCTGATGCCGATCTCACTGAAGTCGGAGAACTGGAACGCGAAGAGCCAGATGAACGCCGAGAAGGCGAGAGCGCCGACGAACTGGGCGATCGTGAATCCCAGGATGTTGGACGGCAGCTTGACCTGGGGCGCGAACGCAGTGGCACCGCCGATTCCGGCCGCCGCAATGCCGATGAGCAACGTGAAGATCCCGAGCAGACCGAAGGCGTCGGTCTCGAAGCCACTCGTGCTGGGCCCCCAGTCCAGAAAGCTGCTGAGGAGCAGGAGAACACCTCCGCCCAGCATCAGTATCGGTCCGGGTTTGAGATCGTTCATCGACTCCCCCTCGTTGTTTGTCGGTCACAGCTGCGAATTCCCGCAACACTCAACCTAGTAGAAAGACGGCCGGCTGCGAGCCACCGTCGCGTACCACGTCGGGGCCGACTACGGTCGCCGCCCATGCGCGCACTCATCTCCGTCTCCGACAAGACCGGCGTGGTGGACCTCGCCCGGCGTCTCGTCGCGCTGGGTCACCAGATCGTCTCGTCGGGCGGTACCGCCGCCGCGATCGCCGATGCCGGAGTCGCCGTCACGAAGGTGACAGATGTCACCGGCGCCCCCGAGATGCTCGACGGGCGCGTCAAGACGCTGCACCCGGCGATCCACGGCGGCATCCTGGCTGACCTCGACCGTGAGAGTCACCGCCGGGACCTCGCCGAGCGCGAGATCGAGCCCATCGGCCTCGTGGTCGCCAACCTCTACCCGTTCAGCTCCGATCCGTCCGTCGAGCTGATCGACATCGGCGGCCCCGCGATGGTGCGCGCCGCGGCGAAGAACCACGCGCACGTCGGGATCGTCGTCAACCCTGCCGACTACGAGGTGGTCGTCGCCGAACTCGAGGCTGATTCCGGCCTTTCGGAAGCCACGCGTCGCCGCCTCGCCCGGGCGGCGTTCGCCCACACGGCGGCCTACGACGCGGCCATCGTCGAGTGGTTCGACGCGACCGACGGCGAGACGCTGCCCGAGACGGTGCACCCCGTCTACGAGCGGACCGCGGTGCTGCGCTACGGCGAGAACCCGCACCAGCCCGGTGCCCGCTACCGGCGTCGCGGGACGAAGACCTGGTGGGACACCGCCGCCCAGCACAACGGCAAGGAGATGTCGTATCTCAACGTCGCCGACACCGAGGCGGCCTACTCGATGGTCACAGAGCACGACGATCCGACGGTGGTCGTGGTCAAGCACGCGAACCCCTGCGGTGTCGCCTCCCACGACGACATCGCCGAGGCCTACCGCCGCGCCAACGCGTGCGACCCGGTGTCCGCGTTCGGTGGCATCGTCGCCCTCAACCGACCGCTGACGGCGGAGGTCGCCACGGACCTGGCCGAGGTGTTCACCGAGGTCGTCGTCGCTCCTTCCTACGAGGACGGGGCGCTGGAGATCCTGTGTGCGAAGAAGAACCTGCGCGTGATCGAGGCGCCGGACCGTCCACGGCTGCGCAAGGGTGACCTCCTCGTCCGCTCGATCGACGGGGGCGCCCTCCTCCAGGGTCCCGATTTCGTGACCACCGACCCGACGGCGTGGACCGTGGCCACTCGGCGTGCACCCACCGACACGGAATGGGTGGACCTCGTGTTCGCCTGGCGGGTCGTGGCCCGGGTGTCGTCCAACTCGATCGTGGTGGTCAGGGACCGGCAAGCTTTCGGGATCGGCGCCGGTCAGCAGAACCGACGCGACGCGGGCCGCATCGCGGCGGCCAAGGCGGACGGCCGCGCCGCAGGCGGTGCGTGTGCGTCGGATGCGTTCTTCCCGTTCCGGGACGGCCTCGATGCGGCAGCCGAGGCGGGCTGCACAGCGGTGGTGCAACCCGGCGGGTCAGTGCGAGACGATGAGGTGATCGCCGCCGCCGACGAGCACGGGATGACGATGGTGTTCACCGGCGAGCGCCACTTCCGCCACTGACCCCGTCGGAACCGGGGGCAGCGGCGCCAAGGGACATGTGCTGGCGCTATCGTGGCGCCATGCCGAGCATCCAGGTCAAGAACGTCCCGGAGGACGTGCACGCCGTCCTGCGGCGCCGTGCTGGTGAGAGCGGACAGTCGCTGCAGGAGTACCTTCTCGCCCTGTTGGCCGATGAGGCGCACCGACCGACCATCGCTGAGTTGCTCGAGCGAGTCGGCCATCGCACGGGCGGAAGCGTGGGCTTCGACGAAGCGGTTGCCGCGGTGCGGGCCGAACGCGATTCTCGTTGATCGTCATCGATGCGAGCGTCCTCGTCGTCGGTCTCTGCGATGACGGGGGACACGGGCTTGCTGCTCGCCGTCGAATCGCCGATGAGAGGCTGGTCGCTCCACATCTCGTCGATGTGGAGGTGGTCTCCGCGTGGCGGCGTCTCGTGTCGGCCGGGGAGATCCCTCCGGCCCGATTCGAGCGTGCGCTCGAGGACCTCGATGCCCTGCGCATCGAGCGGGTGCCTCACGGTGGGCTCCTCGGGCGCTGTTGGGAGCTGCGCGACAACCTGACTGTGTACGACGCCGTCTATGTCGCGCTGGCCGAACGGCTGGGGATGGCACTACTCACGTTGGATCGACGGCTCGCTGCTGCTCCCGGGACGCGCTGCGAGATCGAGGTTCTGTCGCCGTAGCCCGTTTCTCGGATCCGAAGGCCCTGCTGCCTGAGCGTCACCGGACGGGCTGAGATCTCGCTAGCGTCGGATGCCGTGACAGCGATCACTCTCGACGGTGAGGCCGTCGCCGCGAAGGTCCGGGCTGAAGTCGCCGACCGGGTCGCGGCCCTGAAGGCGGCCGGGGTCACCCCGGGCCTCGGGACCCTTCTCGTCGGCGACGACGGACCGTCGGCCCGCTACGTGGCGATGAAGCACGCCGACTGCGCCGAGGTCGGCATCGCGTCATTCGACGAGCGCCTCGACGCGACCGCGACGCAGGCCGACGTGGACGCCGTGGTGGACCGCCTCAACAGCGACGACCGGGTTCACGCCTTCCTGATGCAGTACCCGTTCCCGGGCGGCCTCGACTACGAGGCCGCCCTCGAGCGGGTGGACCCCGCCCGGGACGTCGACGGTCTGCATCCCGTGAACCTCGGGCGGCTCGTGCAGGGCGTCGACGCGCCGGTCGCCTGCACCCCGGCGGGAATCGTCGAGTTGCTCGTCGCCCATGACGTGCCGATCTCCGGCGCCCACGTCGTCATCGTCGGCCGGGGCCTCACCATCGGACGGCCGCTCGCCAACCTGCTCACCCTCAAGCGTCCCCACGCCAACGCGGCCGTGACCGTCGTCCACACGGGGGTGGGCGACATCGCAGAGCACACCCGCCGGGCCGACATCGTCGTGGCCGCCGCCGGATCACCCGGGCTGATCACCGCCGACATGATCAAGCCGGGAGCGGCCGTCGTGGCCGCCGGCGTCAGCTTCGAGGGCAAGAAGCTGCTCTCCGATGTGGCCGCCGACGTCGCCGAGGTCGCCGGCTGGCTCTCGCCGCGGGTCGGCGGTGTCGGGCCCATGACGCGGGCCATGCTGCTGCGCAACGCCGTGGCGGCCGCCGAGCGGCGGGCGGGACGGTGATCCGGGACCTCCTGGGCGGTGAGCCGTCGCTGTCCTTCGAGTTCTTCCCACCGGCCGACGCGCAGGGCCGGGCACGCCTCAATGCCACGATCGACGAGCTCGCCGACCTGTCGCCGACGTTCGTGTCGGTCACCTGCGGTGCCGGTGGCCAGGGCCACGACCGCACCCGAGACATCGTCGTCGACATCGCCACGGGCCGCTCCTTCCCGGCGATGGCCCACCTCACCTGTGTGGGACACACCCGGGCCGAGGTGGACGACCTCTTGGCCGACTACGCCGAGCACGGCGTGGACGACGTTCTCGCGCTCGCAGGTGACCCGCCACCCGACGGCACGCCTCCCCGAGGTGATTTCACCTACGCGTCCGAACTGGTCGACGTGGCCGGCGCCCGGGGCGACTTCTCGATCTGCGTCGCGGCCCACCCCGAGGTCCACCCCCGGTCGCCGGACCGGGCGAGCGACAGGCGTCACCTCGCGGACAAGCTCGAGCGCGCCGACTTCGCGATCACCCAGTTCTTCTTCGACGCGTCCCTGTACCGCCGTCTCGTCGACGAGCTCGCCGACCTGGGCTGTGACAAGCCGATCGTGCCGGGTCTGTTCCCCGTGACCGCGCCGAAGACCGTGCGTCGCTTCGCCGCCATGAACGGCACGGCCGTGCCCGAGGACCTGTTCGCCCGGCTCGAAGCCGCTCAACCCGGTGACCGCCGGGCGATAGCGGTGGAGGCCGCCGCCGTTCTCGGCCAGGATCTCCTCGATGCCGGCGCACCCGGGCTCCACGTCTACACGATGAACCGTCCCGAGACGGCCGTCGCCCTCGTGCGGGCCCTGGGCCTGCGGCCATGAGGCGGCGGGGGCCCACGACGCCTAGGATCCGCCAATATGGCTGACAAGATCCACATGAACGACGACGGGACGCTGGTCGTCTCCGACAACCCGATCATCCCCTTCATCGAGGGGGACGGCACCGGCGTCGACATCTGGCCGGCAGCCAAGCTGGTTCTCGATGCCGCCGCGGCGAAGTACGGCAGGACGGTCGAATGGATGGAGGTCCTCGCGGGCGAGAAGGCCTACAACGCGACGGGCAGCTGGCTCCCCGACGAGACCGTCGACACCTTCCGCGAGTACCTCATCGGCATCAAGGGCCCGCTCACGACACCGATCGGTGGTGGTATCCGCTCCCTCAACGTCGCACTGCGTCAGATCCTCGACCTCTACGCGTGTGTCCGCCCCGTGCGTTGGTTCGAGGGCGTGCCCTCGCCGGTGCGTCATCCCGAACTCGTGGACATGGTCATCTTCCGGGAGAACACCGAGGACATCTACGCCGGCATCGAGGCCGAAGCCGGTTCACCGGAGGCGACGAAGCTGCGTGAGGCCGTCCGGGAGATCTTCGGCCGCGAGATCGGCGCCGACGCCGGCATCGGCATCAAGCCCATCTCCAAGAGCAACTCGCAACGCCTGCAGCGCGCGGCCCTGGCGTACGCGATCAAGCAGGGACGCAAGAGCGTGACCCTCGTGCACAAGGGCAACATCATGAAGTACACCGAGGGTGCCTTCCAGCGGTGGGGCTACGAACTCGTCCGTGAGGAGTTCTCCGACGTCGCCGTAGGTTGGGAGGACTGCGGCGGCGACCCCGGCGACAAGATCCTCGTCAAGGACGCGATCGCCGACATCGCCCTCCAGCAGGTACTCACCCGGCCTGCCGAGTTCGAGGTCATCGCGACGATGAACCTCAACGGCGACTACCTCTCCGACGCCCTCGCCGCTCAGGTCGGCGGTATCGGTATCGCGCCGGGCGCCAACATCAACTACGACACCGGCCACGGCATCTTCGAGGCCACCCACGGCACGGCGCCCAAGTACGCCGGTCAGGACAAGGTCAACCCTTCGTCGGTGCTGCTGTCGGGGGCCATGATGTACGAGCACCTCGGCTGGGTGGATGCCGCGCACGACATCTACCGCGGTGTCGAGGCGACCATCGCCGACAAGGTGGTCACCTACGACTTCGCCCGCCTGATGGAAGGCGCAACCGAGGTGAAGTGCTCGGAGTTCGCCCAAGCCATCGTCGAGCGTCTCTGAGTCCCCCGAACACCGACCATTCCGACCCCTAGAAGATCCTCGACGAGGAGGACCCCATGACCAAACCGCCCGTTCGCGTCGCCGTCACCGGCGCCGCCGGTCAGATCGGCTACGCGCTGCTGTTCCGTATCGCAAGTGGCCACCTGCTCGGTGAAGACCAGCCGGTGATCATCCAGATGCTCGAGATCACCCCGGCGCTGGGCGCGCTCGACGGCGTCCACATGGAACTCGACGACTGCGCGTTCCCGCTGCTGGCCGGGGTCGTAAAGTCCGATGACGCCGATGTCGCTTTCGGCGACGCCGACTACGCGATCCTCGTCGGGGCCATGCCGCGCAAGGCGGGAATGGAGCGGGCGGACCTGCTCGAGGCCAACGGTGGCATCTTCGGCCCCCAGGGCCGGGCCCTCAATGCGTCGGCGAGCCGCGATGTGAAGGTGCTCGTCGTCGGCAACCCCGCCAACACGAACTGCCTCATCGCCCAGAACAGCGCCCCCGATCTGGATCCGGCGAACTTCACCGCGATGACCCGTCTCGATCACAACCGCGCGATGAGCCAGCTGTCAGCGCGTGTGCAGCGCCCGGTCTCGTCGATCTCGAAGATGACGATCTGGGGTAACCACTCCTCCACGCAGTACCCCGACCTCTACCACTGCGAGGTCGACGGCCAGAACGCCGCCGCTCTGGTCGGCGACGAGGCGTGGATCGCTGACGAGTTCATCCCCACCGTCGCCAAGCGTGGCGCGGCGATCATCGAGGCGAGGGGAGCGTCGTCGGCCGCTTCCGCGGCCAACGCCGCCATCGACCACGTCCACGACTGGGCCCTCGGGACCCCCGAAGGCGACTGGACGTCCATGTCGGTAGTCTCGGACGGCTCCTACGGCGTTCCCGAGGGGATCATCTCGTCGTTCCCGTGCACGACCTCCGGCGGTGCCTGGGAGATCGTGCAGGGCCTCGACATCGACGGCTTCAGCCGGGAGCGCATCGACGCCTCGGCGGCGGAACTCGTCTCCGAGCGCGACGCCGTGTCCGAGCTCGGTCTGATCTGATCCGGTCGAGCCGATTTCGTCAGGGGCCGGGCCGGGTGGCCCGGCCCCTTTCAGTTCTCGTCGGCGTCGACCGGCACCGCCGCGATGGCCGCCTGGATCACCGCGATGTCGGCTTGGGCCTCGACGAGTGCGATCGTGTCTCCGTCGACGGCGATCGTGCCCATCAGCATCTCCTGGTGGGCCTCGCGTTCACCTCTGATGAGGCCGAGGGCCACGGAACGGTCCATCGTCACCGTCGCGGTCGTCGCGGTCGTTGTTCCGGCCGACGCGCGGTATCCGGCCGCGTCCGCACGGACGTGGTAGCTCACGGCCGAGCCGTCGCGGTCGACCATCCTGTACTCGACGACGAACCCGGTCGATGCGCCCTGTGGACGCGCAACAGCCCGGAGTGCGCCGTCGATCGCGTCGACCCACTCCGGGCTGGCGAGAGCAGGCACGTCTCAGCCGAGGTTGGCTGCCGCGTGCTCCCAGTTGACGAGGTTCTCGAGCCACGTCTCGATGTACGCCGGGCGGGCGTTCTGGAAGTCCAGGTAGTACGCGTGCTCCCAGACGTCGATGGTCAGCAGGGCGGTCTTGCCGTGCGCGAGAGGCGTGTCGGCGTCCTTGGTCTGGACGATCTCGAGGCCGCTGTCACCGCTCACGAGCCAGGTCCAGCCCGAACCGAAGAGAGTGCCGGCCGCAGAGGCGAACTTGGTCTTGAACTCGTCGACGGAGCCGAACGACGCCTCGATGGCGTCCTTGAGAGCGCCGGAGGGGTCGCCGCCGCCGTCCGGGCTCATCGAGTTCCAGAAGAAGGTGTGGTTCCAGATCTGAGCGGCGTTGTTGAACACACCACCCGAGGCGCTGGTGACGATGTCCTCCAGGCTCTTGTCGGCGTCGGGTGTCCCCTCGATGGCGGCGTTCAGCTTGTTCACATAGCCGGCGTGGTGCTTGCCGTAGTGGAAGCTGAGCGTCTCGGCCGACATGTGGGGCGCAAGAGCGTCCTCGGCGAACGGAAGCGGGGGAAGTTCAATGGCCACAGCGGGACTCCTCGGGGTCGGTTCTTCCTTGGACCGATTCTTACCCTAGTCATGTGACACGAAACTCACCCTCTCCGCACGACGAACATCGCCACGTTGCGGACGGATCGCCGCGATGGTCCGAGCGGATCGCCCTGTCGGCGACGTCGGACGACGAGCGGACGGGTGTCTCCATCGACTGGATCGTCGCGGACGCGCAGGGTCGGGGGGCGATCGACGTGCGTCTCACCCGCGCCGGGTTCCCGCTCGTCGTGGTCGTCGATGACGACCTTCCGGCGGCGTCGAAGGGGCGTTTCGAGCTTCGGGCCCCGGCGCTGTGGGTCGACCTCGTGGTCGAGACACCCCTCGCGCACGTGACACTGGGGCTCGAGGCGTTCGGTGTGGCCGTCGGTGAAGGTGCCGATGTCGGCCCGGACGTGCGGGGTGATCGCACGCCGCTGGGCCTCGACCTCGAGTGGGAGACCTCGGCGCCGCCCGGAACCATCGTCGGCGGCTACGCGATCCCGTGTCGGGTCCACGGGGAGGTCCTCGTCGCCGATGGCGCCGTCGAGGTGACCGGCAAGGGGGCCCGGTCCCATATGTGGGGGTCCGCCGCCGGGCCGGAGCCCGGAACTGCGACGCCCTAGAAGACCTTGGGCGAGCTGGCGCCGCTGTGGTTGGACCCCGGGGCGGCGCCGGCCGCCGTGGGAAATGCCACCGCCATCACGAGCAGCGCAACCGCCAGCTTCAGGAACCTCGACATCGACGCATCTCCGTTGCTTCGCCGTTTCGACCCGGCGCACCCACACCGGCTGTGGTGAGGCCGCGCGATGACCGTGACACCTTGGCCTTTCCTGAACCTCAGCTCCCCTTGTCCCGGTTCCCGAGAGCGGTCCCCGCCATGACCGCGATGAATCCGAGGATCGCCGCAATCGTCGGTCCCGGCAGGTCTGCGGTGGCGGGCCAGTCGAGGCCCGTGCCGTCGACCACGTCTGCAGCGTCTTCGGCGATGATCCCGACACCGTTCGGCCACGGCCACAGGACCCGCAGTGATCCGGCCATCAGTCCGATCAGCGCCGCCAGCAGCGGGTTGCGCCACCGGTCGAGAGCTCTGCCGAGGACCGTGGAGAACAGTGAGAGGCCCACGGCGGCTCCTGCCGCGAACACGATCAGGTCGGCCACCGCGCGCTCGTTGACCGCCGCGAGCACCGGCGCGTACATCCCGAGCATCAACAACAGGAACGACCCGGAGATCCCCGGCAGGATCATGGCGCAGATGGCGATCGCGCCGGCCCCGGTGAACTGGATGACGCTCGGATCGGCGACCGGGCCGTTCGACAGGCCGAGCAACGCGAAGGTGGCCAGCGCGACCGTCGTGGCGAGAGCGGCTTCCACGCCCGTCCACCGTCGGACCATCCGCGCGGCGACCACCACCGAGGCCGCCACGAGACCGAGGAACAGGCCGGCCATGACCTCCGCCTCCTCCTCGAGGAGGTGGTCGATGAGCGCCGACAGCGCGCCGATCGCGACGAGGATCCCCACCAGCAGTGGAACGACGAGGCTCCACTCGACCGCCGAAAGGTCCTGGCGCGCCTGTGCCGGGCGGCCTCTGAGAAGGCGCCCCGCAGCAGAGGCTGCCCGCCGGACGGATTCGACCAGGCGCTCGTAGATGCCCAGGACCAGCGCCACGGTGCCGCCGGACACGCCAGGGACGATGTCGGCCGCGCCCATGAGGAACCCACGTAGGGCGTTGCCCGCCAACGTCGCCACAGGGATGTCTCGCCTCACTGTCGACGGAGCGTATCGTCGCCACCATGACCGGCCCGGGACACCAGCGACTGACCGTCGCCGTCGATGACGTCGACCTGCATGTCGAGGTCACGCACCGGTCGGGCTCGTCGCGGCAACCGGTGCTGCTCGTCTCGGGGGCCGACTCGCCCGCGAGTCGTTGGCGACCACGCCTGGTCGACGGCCTCGGCGCGGCCGGGCACACGGTGATCCGCTACGACCACCGCGACATCGGCCGTAGCGGCGCGTCGGGAGTCCCCTATGACCTGCACCGCCTCACCGCGGACGCCGTCGCGGTCCTGGACGCGCTCTCGATCACGGCTGCGCATGTGGTCGGTTCCTCGATGGGTGCGATGATCGGTCAACTTCTCGCCATCGACCACGGTGAGCGGGTCGTGTCGTTGACGGTGCTGATCTCCTCTCCGGACCCGGTCAGCGGTGCGCTGTCGGCCCCGTCGGACCGGTACATGGAAGCAGCGGGGGAGATGATCTTCGCTCCGCCCCCCGTTGACGACGCTGAACGGGTCGAGCGGATCCTGGCGGGTGCCCGCCTGTTGACCGGTACGCGCTACGACTTCGATGAGGACTTCCTACGCCGCGACGCAGTCACGTCGATCGTCGAGAGCTGGACACTCGAGTCCGGGCATCTGAACGCAGTGCTCACGACGCCGGCGTGGTTCGACCGACTCGGACGGCTGACGTGTCCGGCCCTCGTGGTCCACGGCACAGAGGACCCCCTGTTCGGGGCCGACCACCCCGAGGCGTTCGTCGACGCGGTCCCCCATGCGTCGCTGGAGATCGTCGAGGGGCTGGGGCACGAGGTCCCCGACGGTCTCGTCGGGGACCTTCTACCGACGTTGACGGCGCATCTCGCCGATGCCGAGCCGGTCGGTGGCGCCGAGCCCGGTGTCAGTTCTTCTGACCGGTCAGACGACGGTTCTTGAAGGTCGCCTTCACGTAGTCACGGTTCATGTAGGCGATGAAGTCGAGCGAGATCTCCTTCGGACAGGCCTCCTCGCACTCCCCGTGGTTCGTGCAGGAGCCGAAGAACTCCTCCATCGTGTCCACCATCGCCTGGGTCCGTTGCCAACGCTGCGCCTGGCCCTGGGGCAACAGGTTGAGGTGCTCGACCTTCGCCGCGGTGAACAACTGGGCGGCGCTGTTCGGACACGCGGCGACGCAGGCTCCGCAGCCGATACACGCCGCTGCGTCGAATGCCGAGTCAGCAGCCTCCTTCGGGACGGGGATGAGATTCGCGTCAGGCGCACCGCCGGTGTTGACCGTGATGTAGCCGCCGGACTTGATGATCTCGTCGAGGGGCGAACGATCCACCGCGAGGTCCCGGATCACCGGGAAGGCGGCGGCCCGCCACGGCTCGATCGTGATCGTGTCGCCGTCGGAGAACTTCCGCATGTGCAACTGGCACGTCGCGGTGCCCTTCTGGGGGCCGTGCGCGCGTCCGTTGATCATCAGCCCGCATGTGCCACAGATGCCCTCGCGGCAGTCGGACTCGAAGACGACGGGCTCGTCGCCGGCGTCCTGGAGGTTCTCGTTCAACAGGTCGAGCATCTCCAGGAACGATGCGTCGTCGGGGACGCCGGAGATGTCGTGGGTCGTGAACCGACCCGGGTCGTCCGGCCCGTTCTGGCGCCAGATCTTGAGGGTGAGGGAAAGCTCGGTTGACATCTGATGCTCCGGCTACTTGTAGGACCGCGTGGTCAACGCGACGTTGTCGAAGTCGAGTTGTTCGGTGTGGCGGACGGGGTCGGAATCGGGACCTGTCCATTCCCAGGCGGCGACGTGGGTGAAGTTCTCGTCGTCGCGCTTCGCCTCGCCCTCGGGGGTCTGGTGCTCGACCCGGAAGTGGCCGCCGCAGCTCTCTTCACGTTCGAGAGCATCGCGGGCCATGACCTTGGCGAGTTGGAAGAAGTCGTTGACCCGGCCGGCCTTCTCGAGGCTCTGGTTGAGCGTGTCGGCGGAGCCCAGCACACGGACGTTGGAGTGGAACTCGGCCTCGAGCGCCGGGATCTCCGACAGGGCCTTCTCGAGCCCTTCGCGACTGCGTTCCATGCCGATGTAGTCCCACACGATCCGGCCGAGTTCGCGGTGGTAGTGGTCCACGGTCTTGGTGCCGTTGATGGACAGCCACTGCTTCGTGCGGTCCTCCGCCTCGGTGACGGCGGTCGTGAAGACCTCGTGGTCGGTCGGCACGGGCTTGTCGCCGAGAAGGGGCGCCAGGTAGTTGCCGATCGTGTACGGAGCTACGAAGTAGCCGTCGGCGAGACCCTGCATCAGGGCCGAGGCACCGAGGCGGTTCGCTCCGTGGTCCGAGAAGTTGGCCTCGCCCAGGACGAAGAGGCCGGGCAGGTTGCTCATCAACTCGTAGTCCACCCACAGGCCACCCATCGTGTAGTGGGTGGCGGGGTAGATGCGCATCGGCACCTCGTAGGGGTTCTCCCCGGTGATGCGCTCGTACATGTCGAAGAGGTTGCCGTACTTGGCGCGGATGGTGTCCGCCCCGTCGCGCGCGATCGCATCGGCGAAGTCGAGATACACGCCGTTCTTGCGTGGACCCACGCCGCGTCCCTCGTCGACGACGGTCTTCGCGTTGCGACTCGCGACGTCCCGGGGTACGAGATTGCCGAAGGCCGGGTACTTCCGCTCTAGGTAGTAGTCCCGCTCGGCCTCGGGGATGTCACGGGCTGCGCGGGTTTCGTCGAGGTTCTTCGGAACCCAGATGCGGCCGTCGTTGCGCAGCGACTCCGACATGAGCGTCAGCTTCGACTGGAAGTCGTCGCTCGGCGGGATGCATGTCGGGTGGATCTGCGTGTAGCACGGGTTGGCGAACAGCGCCCCCTTCCGGTGGGCGCGCCACGCGGCCGTGACGTTGCACATCTTGGCGTTCGTCGACAGGAAGTAGACGTTGCTGTACCCGCCGGTGGCCAGCACCACCGCGTGGGCGCTGTGCGAGGCGATCTCGCCGCTGATCAGGTCACGGGTGACGATCCCGACGGCGCGGTCCTCGTGGGTGACGAGGTCGAGCATCTCCGTGCGGGTGTTCATCTGGACGGTTCCGAGCGCGACCTGGCGCATGAGCGCCGAGTAGGCGCCCAACAGGAGTTGCTGGCCGGTCTGGCCGCGGGCGTAGAAGGTACGTGAGACCTGTGCGCCGCCGAAGGAGCGGTTGTCGAGGAGGCCGCCGTACTCGCGGGCGAACGGGACTCCCTGGGCGACGCACTGGTCGATGATGTCGACCGACGTCTCGGCGAGGCGGTAGGTGTTGGCCTCACGGCTGCGGTAGTCGCCGCCCTTGATGGTGTCGTAGAAGAGGCGGTACGTGCTGTCGCCGTCGTTCTGGTAGTTCTTCGACGCGTTGATGCCGCCCTGCGCCGCGATCGAGTGGGCCCGCCGGGGGCTGTCGTGGTACGTGAACAGCCGCACGTCGTAGCCGAGCTCGCCCATGGTCGCAGCAGCCGATGCACCGGCGAGGCCGGATCCGACGATGATGACAGTGAACTTCCGCTTGTTGTTCGGGTTGACCAGCTTCATGTCGAACTTGTGGTTCGTCCACTTGTCGGCCAACGGTCCCTCGGGGGTTCTCGGATCGAGTGAACCGATCATTGCGCGGCCTCCTCTCCCTCGAACTGTCCCGACTCGATCAGCCGGACCACCGAGCCGTTGTCCTCGTCGATGACGTCGGCCTGGACCATGATCGGGAAGCTGAGGTTGCCGACGAGGATCACGAGGGCGAACCCCTGCGCGAAGCGTCGGCGGGCGTTGTTGTACTTCGGGCTGTTGATCCCGAGGGTCTGGAACATGCTCCAGGCCCCGTGGTAGATGTGCAGCGCCAGGGCGATGTTGGCCACGATGTAGATGATCGCGACGCCGATGTTGCCGAGGCTCGCGGTCACGTTGTGGTACGGGTCGCCGCGCACGAAGTCGGGGTTGAAATGCCCCCATGTCAGATCGGCGAGGTGGTACACGAGGAACAGGCCGATGATGATCCCGGTCCAGCGCATCGACCGTGATGCGTAGTCGGCGGCGATGTAGTCCCGACCACCCTCGTACTGCTTGCCCCCGCCGGGCACCGTCTTGGGGTTCGCCCGCTGGTTCATCCGGGTCAGCGTCGCGGCCGAGTGGATGTGCAGAGCGAACATGGCGATCAGGCCGATTCGCATGGCCCACAGGAGCCAGGTGCGGGGGACGAAGTGGCCGCCGAGGTCACGCAGGGCCTCGCCGTACTCGTAGGTCTCGAAGGGCCCCTCGTAGAGATGGAGGTTGCCGATCATGTGGACGAGGATGAAGCCCAGCAGGCCGATCCCGGTGAGCGCCATGACCCACTTCTTGCCGACCGCGGTCTGATAGAAGCTCAGTGGCCACGGGAGCCGGATGCGGGGCCCCTTGTTGACCGGTCCCGCAGCCTCGGGGCGGGACATCGTTCTCGCCATCGTCTGTTCGTCCTCCGTATGGGCGCAGCGCCGCGCCCGTGGAGTCTGCGATGTGCGAAGAGATCCAGGGGGCGGCCTAGTTCCGGAGGCAACGCTAGTGCCGCCGGCGCGTGACTGCGAAACCCCACGGGCGTCGATGTGGAGGCGGGGCGCCCTCGGTGCTGTCGGCGTGGGGTCCGGGCTCAGGTGGCTGCGGCGTGGCCGATCTCGCAGCGGTAGCCGTTCGTCGCGAGGTCGGCCCCGTCGACGCGCAGCGTCAACTCGAGGGTGGCGGGGCCCGGGGTGGCGGGAACCACCCAGCTCAGGGTTCCGACCCGGGCGACCGTGTCCGGCTCCACGGGACCCGTCCAGCGTTGCTCGTGCGCGCCGCCGGGCCAGACGAGGCGGGCCGTCACGCGCCCCTCGGTCAGGGGCGCGCGGGTGTCGTTCACGACGTGCACGTCGACGGCGACGGTGTCACCGGGGTTGGCGGTGGCGGGGAGCCGGTCGGCGACCACGATCACGGGGCGGTTCGCCTCGCGCACCGCGGCGTAGGCGGCCTTCGGGCGGCGGTCGGCGTCGAGCAGCGAACACGACACCGCCGGCTGGGCGTCCGCCAGGTAGTGAACGCAGAATCCACCGGTGGGCGAGAACCGGAGCCGACGGAGTTCCTCGATGTGTCGGCGCAGCAGCGCGGCCTGGTAGTCGCGGGTGGCCGCCGCCCACGACCCGATGTCGGAGTGGTCCCCAGGGGGGACGTAACGCTCGAAGAGGTGCCGCTGGGCGCCGAACCGGGACTCCAGCGCATCCCAGTCCAGGGCGCGGGTGGGGTCGCCGTCGCGTACGACGCCGTCGGCGGGTACCGACTGGGCCCCCATGGCGGCGACGAAACGCACCGAGATCGGGAAGCGCCGGGCGAGCGCCGCGAGGTCCCGGCCCGAACCGCGACCCCAGCCGAGCCAGAGGTGGCTCGGATCTCCGAGGAGCGGGGGCCACACACCCGAATGGGTGATGACGGGCCGGGTGCCGTCGGCACGCGTGATCATGCGCCGCACGCGGCGGTCCAGCACCGACTTGTTCCACTCCGGCATCTGCTGCGCCGCGATCCGCCGTGCCCGACCCAGGGGGCCGGCCGCCTCGCCGGGGCGGGGGTTGGCGGTGTCGGTCGGCTCGTTGTGCGCGCACCACACGATGATCGACGGGTGGTGCGCCAACTCGTCGACCATCCGGGTGGCGAGCCTCAGGGCGGCGGGCCGCACCGTTCGGGCGTAGCGGTGCTGGAGAGGGAAATCCTGCCAGACGAGGAGCCCGCGCCGGTCGGCCTCGCGGTAGAGGTGGGTCGGTGCGACGTGGGCATAGACCCGTACGAGGTCGAAGCCGGCCTCGACGGCGAGATCCAGGTCAGCCTCGATCGCTGCGTCGCTGACGTAAGCGGGCGTGATCGACGTGGGGTAGAGGTTCACGCCCTTGAGGAAGACCCGCTCGCCGTTGATCGAGAAGACGAGGTCGTCGGCGGTGACGGTGCGGATGCCGGTACGTACGACGTGGCGGTCGCTCTCGGTGTCCCCGTCGGCGGTGGACACCACGATCTCGAGGTCGTAGAGGGGTTGGTCGCCCAGTGCGGTCGGCCACCACAGCCTCGGGCGTCGAACGACCACGGACTGGGTGATCTCGTTGGGGCCGGCCGCGAGGGGGTGGATCTCCGTGGACTCGGCGACGATCATCCCCGGTGAGTCGGCGGGACGTACCGAGACCCTCACCCGCGCGTCGCGGAGAGTGTCGCTGTCGAGGATCAGGCGCATCTCGAGCCGGGCGCGTTCGGGGTCGGCCGAGGCACACACGACCCGCGTCCGTGTCAGAGAGATCGGCCCCGTCTCGACGATCTCGACCGGGCCCCATATCCCGCCCGGGTTCCAGTCCCGCGCTATGCCCGTGGCGTCGCCCCACAGTCCGGTGACGGCCCGCTTCATGTCCAGGTCGGGCTCAGGTGTGGAGACGACCTCCATCGCGATGGAGTGTTCGGAACGGGCCGTGAGGGCGTCGGTCACCTCGAAGCGGTGCGGGACGAACGATCCGGTGGTCGCGCCGACGTCGTCGCCGTCGAGCCAGATCTCCGAGCTGTGGTGAACCCCCCGCGCGATCAGCCACGCACGACGCCCCGGGGCTGTCGAGGCCGTGAAACGGCGGTGGTGCACGACCGGGCCGTCGGAGTCGGCGAACGCGCGATGGGTACGCCAATGGCCCGGGATCGTGACCTGCTCCCACTCGCCGGAGTCGAAGTCGGACTCCACGAGCGCCCGGCGGGAGGCTTCGTCGGCCTCGGCGGCGCGCCATGCGCCGCTCAGATCGATCGTGTCGACGACGCCCATGTCGCGACGCTACCGGAGGGCCGTCTCGAAGTCCTCGGGGCGGCCCCTCGCCGACGCGGGGCTGAAGGTATGGTCCGGACATGACACGTCCGGGGACGCTCGCGGAGCTCAGGGAATCGGGCTGGGACTCGATACCGATCAAGGAGGAGATCCGCCGCAACACCATCAGCCGGATCCGTGCGGGGGAGCAGCTGTCGACGGGCATCATCGGTTACGAGGACACCGTCGTGCCCCAACTCGAGCACGCCCTCCTCGCCGGGCACGACATCATCCTGCTGGGGGAGCGTGGTCAGGCGAAGACCCGCATCATCCGGTCCCTGACGGCGCTGCTCGACGAGTGGATGCCGATCGTCGCCGGCTCCGAGGTCAACGACGACCCCTATGCACCGGTCTCGCGCCACGGACGCGACCTCGTCGCGGAGATGGGTGACGACACCCCCGTCGAATGGGTCCACCGCGACGACCGTTTCGCCGAGAAGCTCGCCACCCCCGACACGTCCATCGCGGACCTCATCGGAGAGGTGGACCCGATCAAGGTCGCCGAGGGCCGCTACCTCTCCGACGAGTTGACCCTGCACTACGGGCTCGTACCCCGCGCCAACCGGGGCATCTTCGCCATCAACGAGCTTCCGGATCTCGCGGAGCGGATCCAGGTCGGACTCCTGAACGTCCTGGAGGAACGCGACGTCCAGATCCGCGGGTACCGGGTCCGGCTGCCGCTCGACGTTCTTCTGGTCGCTTCCGCCAACCCGGAGGACTACACCAACCGGGGCCGGATCATCACGCCGCTCAAGGACCGCTTCGGCGCGCAGATCCGTACGCACTACCCCCGTGACATCGACGTCGAGATGGACATCGTCGCCCAGGAGGCCCGGTCCTTCGACGAGGCCACCGACGGCGTCACGGTCACGATTCCGGATTTCATGGCCGAGATCGTCGTGACGGTCAGCCACCTCGCCCGCCAGAGTCCCCAGGTGAACCAGCGCTCGGGTGTGTCGGTGCGCCTGTCGGTGTCCAACCAGGAGACGCTCACGGCGGCCGCCTCGCGGCGGGCCCTTCGTGCCGGCGACACCGCCGCGGCCCCCCGCATCTGCGATCTGGATGCGCTCGTCTCGTCGACCCTCGGCAAGATCGAGATCGAGAGTCTCGAGGAGGGCCGCGACGCCGAGATCGTCGAGCACCTCGTGAAGGCGGCCACCCTCGACGTGTTCCGTGCCTCGCTCGACCCCGACGACTACGCGGGCCTGCTCGACGCGTTCGACGGCGAGGTGGTGGTCCATGCGGGCCCGGATGTGGCCGCCGCGGACCTCGCCGAGACCGCGAGGTCGCTCCCCGAACTCATTGCGGTCCTCGGCGCGCTCGGCTACGAGGACGCCGATCTCGACCGACCCGAACTCGTGGCGAGCGGTGTCGAGTTCGTCCTCGAGGGTCTGCACCTCGCGAAGCGCCTGAACAAGGACACCGCCGGCACGGCGGCGGTGTTCCGCGGGCGGCGCTAGGCCGGTGGGCCTGCGTCGGTTCTCCCGCCGCCGGCGCCGTTCCGCGTCCAATGCGATCCGCTATTCGCGCTGGGACGGGACACAGACCGGGTTCGACGTGGGGGCGGCCGACGTCTTCGCGGAGATGACCGACGACCTCATGTACCACGGGGACCCCGATGCCGCGCTGCGTCGCATGCTCCAGGGCGGCTTCGACACCGACGACGGTCGGGTCGAGGGGCTCCGCGAGATCATGGAGCGCATCCGCGAGGCCCGGCGCGAGCGGCTCGAGAACCACGACCTCGGTGGGGTCTACGACGACATCGCCTCGGAGTTGCGCGAGGTCGTCGACACCGAGAGGGCCTCGCTCGACGAGCTTGCCGCGGAGGCCGCCGAGATGGCCGACCGGCGGCGTCGCGAGGAGACCGACACCGCTGTTTCCGAGCGCCGCATGGAACTGGACCTGCTGCCACCGGACCTGGCCGGCCAGGTGCGAAGCCTGTCGGACTACGACTTCACGTCGGCTGAGGCCGCCGAGAAGTTCGAGACACTCATGGACCGGCTGCGCGAGCAGCTGATGCAGAACGTGGTCGATCAGATGGGGGAGTCGATCGCGAACACCTCGCCCCAGGAGCTGGCGCGCATGAAGGACATGCTCGCCGACCTCAACGCGATGCTCGACCAGCGCCGGCGGGGGGAGGAGCCCGACTTCGAGGGCTTCATGGACCGCTACGGCGACATGTTCCCGGAGAACCCCCGCGACCTCGACGAGCTCCTCGAGGCCCTGGCGCGCCGGATGGCGGCCGCCCAGCAGATGCTGAACTCCATGACGCCCGAGCAGCGGGCCCAGCTCCAGGAGTTGTCCGATCAGCTGCTCGAGGACCTCGATCTGCGCTGGCAGGTCGACCAGCTCGGCGAGAACCTGCGCTCGATTTTCCCCGATGCCGGCTGGGAGCGGTCCCAGGAGTTCACGGGGACGGACCCGCTGGACTTCGGCTCGGCGCAGCAGATGATGTCCGAGCTCGGCGATCTCGACCAGCTCGAGAATCTGTTGCGAGGGGCGGCGTCCCCGGGCGCTCTCGCCGAGGTCGACGTGGATCGGGCCCGTGAGCTGGTCGGTGACATCGCCGCGGACAGCCTCGAGAAGCTCGCTGAGCTGGCCCGCATGCTCGCCGACGCGGGTCTGATCGAGAACCGCGAGGGTCGCTGGGAGCTGACGGCGCGGGCGATCCGTCGCATCGGTCAGAGCGCACTCGACGACCTGTTCGCCAAGTTGTCCCGGGACCGGATCGGTACCCATGAACTCGAGCGCACGGGTGCCGGCCACGAGCGCGACCACACCACCAAGCCCTACGAGTGGGGCGATCCCTTCAACCTCGACATCGGGGTGACGGTGCGCAACGCCGTGCGCCGGACCGGTGGGGGGACCCCGGTCGCGCTGACGCCCGACGACTTCGAGATCGAGCGGACCGAGTCGCTCGTGCGGACCTCGACCGTGCTCATGCTCGACCTGTCCCTGTCGATGCCGATGCGGGACAACTTCCTGCCCGCGAAGAAGGTGGCCATGGCGCTCCATGCGCTGATAACCGGCCACTACCCCCGTGACTACCTCGGCATCGTCGGATTCTCCGAGGTCGCCCGGGAACTCGAGGCACGTGACCTTCCCGAGGTCTCGTGGGACTTCGTGTACGGCACGAACATGCAGCACGGGTTCCAACTCGCCCGCAGGATGCTGGCGCGCGAGAGCGGGACCAAGCAGATCATCATGATCACCGACGGTGAGCCGACGGCACATATCGACGACCGGGGAGAGCCCTTCTTCAGCTATCCGCCGGTCCGTGAGACCGTGGATCGCACGCTGCGACAGGTCGCGGCGTGCACCCGCGAGGGGATCCGCATCAACGTGTTCATGCTCGACGCCACGGCGCACCTCACCCGGTTCATCGAACAGATCACGGCGATGAACGGGGGGAGGGCCTTCTTCACGACCCCCGAGACGCTCGGCGACTACGTCCTGGTGGACTTCGTCGAGCACAAGCGCCGACTCCTCGGCGGGCGCAGAAGCGCCTAGGCACACCTCAGGCGGTGTTGACGATGGCGTCGACCTGCAGGGTCGTGATGTCGCCGGTGACCGCCGAGATGCGCATGACTGCCATCTTCGCGGGCCCAACGGGTGGATTGGTAGAGGACTCTCGGTGCCTCTCGATGGTCGACATGAACTCATCCGCTTGCGGATCCCGTCATGAGCAGGCATGATCACACCGATGTAATTACACGGCCGTGCCTGTATCGGGTAGCGGACGGCGGCGGTCTCGGGGTGGGGTCGTCGGGACGGAACCCGGCGCCATCCCCGGAGGAGGAGACATGGCAATCAGCGAACAAGCGGGCCTGGAGGCGATCTCCCTGCCCACCATGGAACCGAAGCCCTGGCAGGCCTACGCCAACTGCATGGGTGTGGATCCCGATCTCTTCTTCCCCGAGCGGGGTGCGTCGACACGTGAGGCCAAAGAGGTGTGTCGCGGGTGCGTCGTGCGCGACGACTGTCTCGAGTACGCGCTCACCAACGGTGAGAAGTTCGGCATCTGGGGCGGAATGAGCGAGCGGGAGCGTCGTCGCATCCGCCGCCAGCGCGCACTCGCCCGCCAGGCCGCGGCACTCGGCCAGTCGAGCCCACCCGCATCCTGAGCGCCGTCAGCGCGGCCAGGTTCGCGTGCCGTTGGTCGACTGTTCACCGTGTGGAGGGCCGCGCCGGACCTTTTCGGCTCCGCGCGCGGTCGTGAGCCAGCCGCGCCCGCTACGGTGAGCCCATGGGATCACTCGGAACCGGTGAGCTGCTGATCATCTTGATCATCGTTCTCCTCGTGTTCGGCGGTGCGAAGCTGCCGAAACTCGCACGGTCACTCGGCCAGGCTCAAAAAGAGTTCAAAGAGGGCGTGGCTGAGGGCGCGGAAGACGAAGAGAAGGACGAGAAGAGGGCCTGAGGCCCGTCTCACCTGACATGTCACGCGGGTCGTGCGACGACTCGCGACCCCGCACGATCCACGGCAGGATCGAGTGGGAACTCCCGGCCGCTTCGCGTCGTTGGTCATGGTGATGAAGTTCACCGGACCAGGACGACGCCGATGCCGGCGCTCATGACCGCGGATCCGCCGCGGGCGCTGCGCGTGGTCACGCAGGCCGACGCAGCGGGAGAGGCCGCACGGGTACCGACGTGGGAAGAAGTGGCCCGTGACCACGGCCGCTTCATCTACACCGTTGCCCGACGTCTCACCGGAGACGACGCCGACGCGCAGGACCTCACCCAGGAGGTGCTCATGCGCGTCGAGCGTGGCCTGCGGACCTACCGGCCGGGTTCGCTGCGCGGATGGCTGGGGCGGATCTGCACGAACGCCTTCCTCGACGAGACCAGGCGTCGCAAGCGGCGCCCGGTGGAGGCGCTGCCCGACGATCCGGAACGTGTTCTGCAGGGCGCGCCCGGCGCGGATGACGCGCTCGCGGCGGCGTCGCTCCCCGAGCATCTCCACGAGGCGCTCGCGCGGCTGGCCGAGGACTACCGCGTCGCCGTCGTCCTGTGTGACCTGGTCGGCTTGAGCTATGACGAGATCGCCGAGAGCGTGGAGGTGCCGGTCGGCACGGTCCGCAGTCGCATCCACCGCGGTCGTCGCCTTCTGCGCGATGACCTCGCGGCCCGGGGGATCACCCCGTGAGCGGTCCGATGTCGCTCCCCGACGACGACCGGATCTCCGCCTATCTCGACGACGAACTGTCGCCCGGAGAGCGGCGCGCCTTCGAAGAGGAGCTGGCGACGTCTCCGGAACTCGTGGCCCAGGTCCGCTCGGTCGGGTTCCTGCGCTCGGCTCTGCGTGATCTCCCCGAGGTCGAGTCTCCGGTGGATCTCGTGGCGGAGGGCCGGCGTCGGCGCCGTGTGGCAAGGACTCGTCGGACCGCTCGCCCGGCCCTGGCGATCGCCGCCGTCGCCGCTGCGTGGTTCCTCGTGCTCGGGTTCGGCGCGGGATCGGCCCTACCGCGGATCGTCCCCGCCGTCGACGAGCTCGTCGACGCGCACGCTGCGGCCGCCTCCGGCGCTCCCAACGGTTTCGCCGAGATGGACATGGCGATGATGGGCGAAGACCACCCCGGGACACTCGGTGACGGGATGGAACTGTCTGCGGTCTTCGCCCGGGGACCGCTCGTGCTGTTGTCCTACAGCGACGGTGAGCACGCGGTGTCGGTGTTCGAGCAACCGGGCGTCGTGGACTGGAAGAAGATGCCCGACGGTGGCGAGATGAAGCCGATGGTCGACGACTCGATGTCGTGGACCAAGGACATGGAGGGCACCGAGGTCATGGTCGTCTCCTCCGGCGACACGGTTCTGACCGTGGTGGCCGACCCGGGGACGGTGCCGATGGCCGATGCGGTGATGACGATGGCCGATGGAGACGACGGCGGACCGTCGATCGGCGAACGGCTGAGGCGGGCTGCCGCCGACATCGTCGGACTGTTCGGTCTGGACTGAGTTGCTGCGTTCGCGAGATCGCCCCGGACCGAGGTCCGGGGCTACCAGGGGCGATGGGCTGCGGAGCCGGTCGGGCCTCCCGGCTCAGGCCTGTGTGACGGGGATACCGAGGTCTCGGCGCTTCTTGAGAATGCGTCGGCGGGAACGCTCCGAATGACCACCCCATACGCCGTGTTCGATCCGGTTGCGCAGCGCGTACTCGAGACACGGCTCCTTGACAGCGCAGGTCTCGCAGATCCGACGCGCGCGGTCCACGCCGACACCATCGCTGGGGAAGAACTTCTCGGGGGGCTCCTCGGCACAGCGGCCGACGCTCATCCAACTCGTGTCCATCACTGCTCCCGTTCGTGCCCGCGGGACTTTTTCACGACACTATGACGCACAGACGAGGCCGAAAGTTCCCGTAAAGGGTCTTTCCACAGGCCCCGCGTGGCATCGGGGCCCCCCGTGAGCGACGATGGGCCATCGCCGCGACCCCCGATCCGAACCGACAGGAATCCCCGATGGAAGCTGATCGGGCCCCGGTCCTCGCGCCCCGCGCGCCATCGGGTCCTCCGCTCTACGATCCCGAGGTCGACGGCGACCGCCTGTTCACACCCGTCCGGCGCCCCGACCCGACCCCCGCCCCCGTGACGGTCGTGACCGGGCCGTCACGGCGGGCGATGGTCGTCGTGGCGGTCATCATGGCCGTGATCGCGGCATTCGGGGCCGGCGTCACCGTCGCGTGGCTCGGCGGTGGCGACGAGGCCCCCGTCGCAGTGGCGCCGGTCGACTTCGAGGGACTCGGCCCTGCCGACGCTCTGGCCGGCGAGCCTCTCGACGTCCAGCAGGTCCTCGCACGCGTGGGGCCGTCGGTGGTCACCATCGTCACGAACTCAGAGACCTTCCGCGGGATCTTCGAGGGTGCCGGCTCGGGCGTCGTGGTCTCGGACCGGGGCCACATCCTGACGAACGCCCACGTCATCAGCGGCGCCGACGAGATAGAGGTCGGATTCTTCGACGGGACGACCGTGACGGCTGACCTGGTCGGCAGTTTCCCCGACGACGACATCGCCCTCATCCGGGCGCGTGGCGTAACGGGCACGACGCCGGCCGCCCTCGGCGTGTCCGCGGAGTTGCGCGTGGGGGACGAGGTCGTCGCAATCGGCAACGCCCTCAACCTCGGTGCCACCCCGACCGTCACGCGCGGCATCGTCTCAGCCACGGGGCGACAGATCGATGCCGGGCTCATCAGCCTCGACGACCTGATCCAAACGGATGCGGCGATCAACCCCGGCAATTCGGGCGGCCCCCTGGTGAACGTGGTCGGTGAGGTCGTGGGGATCAACACGGCGATCATCAACGAGGCTCAGAACATCGGCTTCGCGATCGCCATCGACTCCGTGAAGCCACTGCTGGACGACCTGCTCTCCGGCGACGGCGCCATCACACCGGACACGGCGTTCCTGGGGATATCGACGCTCACCGTCGACGAGGTCGATGCCGCGACGCTCGACGAGTTTGACGTGGTCGTCGACTCGGGCGCGTTCGTGACCGACGTCCTCGCGAGCTCGGCCGCGGCCTCCGGCGGGCTGCAGGAGGGCGACGTGGTCATCGCCATCGCCGACGAACGGGTCGCCTCGGCGCCCGACGTGTCAAGGGTTGTGAGAGGTCTCGATCCCGGTGATGTCGTCATCGTGAGCGTGCTGCGGGGCGGGGTTGCGGTCGACCTCAGCGTCGTCATGGGCTCGCGCTCCGATGCCGGGGACTGAGACGCGGCCCTAGACTCCGATCGTCAGCGTCGCCGGGCCGTGCCCGGCAGGAGGATCACATGGTCGACGTCGCGCCAGAAGAAACCGAGCCGGTACCACCGGTCGGTCACGTCAAGATCATCTACCTCGGCCCGGTCGCGCCCCACTGGGACTTCCGCTCGGACTTCGGCGACTCCTCACTGATCGACGACTTCAGGGCCCGGGTCACCGCCCGACTGCTGCTCCTGCCCCCCCACGACCCCCAGTTCCGTCGCAACCGGGAGCGGGTCAACCGTGACGCCGAGCGTGAGAATCTCATGCTCGAATGGGATCTCGGGTATGAAGAGGAGACTTCGGCGTAGTCGAGCCGGAGCCGAGTCGTCCCCCATCTCGACACCCGGCAGTCACACGAGAGGCAGACGGTGGATCCCGAGGACCCCGATCGGTTCTTCAATCGAGAGTTGAGCTGGCTCGATTTCAACGCGCGGGTCCTGGCCCAGGCCGAGGACGGGCGACTGCCGCTCCTCGAGCGGGTGAAGTTCTGTGCCATCTTCGGCCAGAACCTCGACGAGTTCTTCCAGGTGCGCGTGGCGGGGCTCAAGGACAAGGTCTCCCACGGCCGTACCGGCCCGTCGCCGGACGGCATGAGCCCTTCCACCCAGCTCGCCGAGATCTCCGATTCGGTCACCCGCCTCGTTCACCGGCTCGAGGCTGTGCTCACCGGTGAGATCCTTCCCGCGCTGACCGCCGAGCAGGTCGCCGTCGTCGACTGGGCCAGTCTGGGCCCTGACGACTGCAAGTTCCTCACCGGGGAGTTCGAGAATCGGATCTTCCCGATTCTCACGCCACTGGCGGTGGATCCGGGCCATCCGTTCCCCTACCTGTCGAACCTCTCGATCAGCCTCGGGGTGCTCCTCGGGGAGCCCGAAACCGGGGATCGGCACTTCGCCCGGCTCAAGGTCCCGCTCTCCTACGGCCGATTCCTCACGTTGCCCGACGGCGAACGGTTCATCCCGATCGAGCGGGTCATCGCCGCGCATCTCGAATCGCTTTTCCCCGGGCTGGAGATCCTCGAGAAGGTCGTCTTCCGGGTGACGCGCAACGCCGACCTCGCCGTCGACGAGCGTGAGTCCGACGACCTGTTGACCGCCATCGAGGCAGAGTTGCGCCAGCGGCGGTTCGGCAAGGTCGTCCGCCTCGAGATCGAACGGCCGATCTCGGTCGAGTTGCGGGACCTGCTCGTCGACGAACTGGATCTCGGTCCCGATGACGTCTACGTCTCGCCGGTGCTCCTCGATGTCGCCGGTCTGTGGCAACTCCATGCGCTCGACCGTGACGACCTCAAGGCGCCGGGTTTTTCGCCCGTCGTCCCCGAGCCGCTGCGCGACGTCAACGAGGACGTCGTGGACCTGTTCCACGCCATACGGCTCAAGGACATTCTCGTCCATCACCCGTACACGAGCTTCGACGGAACCGTCGCGGAGTTCATCCGCCAGGCCGCTTCGGACCCCCACGTACTCGCCCTCAAGTGCACGCTGTACCGGACCTCCGGCGACAGCCCGATCGTCGATTCTCTGATCCGGGCCGCTGAGCACGGCAAGCAGGTGGCGGTCGTCGTCGAGTTGAAGGCGCGCTTCGACGAGGCGGCCAACATCGAATGGGCCCGGGCCCTCGAGCGTGTGGGCGTGCACGTCGCATACGGCCTCGTCGGCCTGAAGGTCCACGCCAAGACGTGTCTGGTGGTGCGCGACGAGGCGGACGGACTGCGGCGCTACTGCCACATCGGTACCGGCAACTACAACTCGAAGACGGCCCGGATCTACGAGGATCTCGGCTTGTTCACCTGCGACCCGGAGATCGGCGACGATCTCTCCCACCTGTTCAACAGCCTGACCGGCTACGGCCACGACATCGACTATCAGCGCCTCGTGGTGGCACCCCGGTTCATGCGAACGCGGGTGACCGAGCTGATCAACGGCGAGATCGCCCGTGGCCCCGCCGGTGCGATCACCTTGAAGATGAACAGCCTCGTCGACCCGCCGTTGATCGACCTGCTCTACGAGGCCTCCCAGGCCGGAGTGGACATCGATCTCATCGTGCGGGGCATCTGCTGCCTGCGTCCCGGGATGCCGGGCCTGTCCGAGAACATCCGAGTAAGGTCTCTCGTCGGCCGCTACCTGGAACACTCGCGCATCTACCGGTTCGCGAACGGCTCCGGTGACGGACGACCAGTCCACCTCATCGGGTCCGGCGACCTCATGCCGCGCAACCTCGATCGGCGGGTCGAGTGCCTCGTGCCGGTCGAGGACGAGTCGCTTCAGGCCGAACTGGATTCCGTGCTCGCGATGAATCTGGCGGACGAGACCCTCGCCTGGGCGCTCGAGCCCGACGGTCGTTGGGAGCGGGTCAGCGAGGCAGGGGGTCTCAACGCCCATGACGAGTTCGAGAGATCGGCCCACTGACCCCGTGAGGGGGAACGACCCGGATTCCGCGGCGGCCTCATTCGAGGTCGAGGCCGCCGGGGGTGTGGTGATCGACGACGGCCGCGTGCTCGTCGTGCACCGCCCACGCTATGACGACTGGTCGCTGCCCAAGGGCAAGCTCGATCCCGGCGAGACCCATGAGCAGGCGGCGTTGCGTGAGGTCGCCGAGGAGACAGGCCACGTGTGCGCGCTCGGCCGCCGTATCGGCGACATCACCTACACCGATCACCGCGGCCGTTCGAAACGGGTCCGCTACTGGGTCATGACGGCCACCGACGGGGGAACGGGCTTCGTGCCCAACGACGAGGTCGACGAGCTGGCCTGGGTCGGGGTCGAGTCCGCCTATGCGCTTCTGTCCTACGAGCGCGATCGGGCGGTCCTGCGTCGGGCCCTCGCGTCCAGGCCCCACCTCCCGCCAACCGGCGACGGTGACTCATGACAAATTGACTCATTAACTATTGAGACGTATCGTGGGCACGGTGAGGGACGAGCGGCCCGACAGCAGGCCCGATGGCGACAGCCACGAGGAGCGAACCCCGACGGAGGGGACGGTCGGGGCGATACGGCACCGATTGCTCAGGGCAGAGCGCCACGCCGCGCTGGGTGATCCTCTGCGCCTGGCGATCGTCGACGACCTCGCCGCCACGGACCGGTCACCCACCGAGATAGCCGGGCGCCTCGATGTGCCCTCCAACCTGCTCGCCCATCACCTCGACGTGCTCGCCGCGGCCGGCCTGATCGAGAGGTTCACCTCGAGTGGTGACAGGCGCCGCCGCTACGTGCGGCTCGTGCGCCCGGCGCTGTGCGATCTCGGGGTGGCGTTGCCCCTGCCGGCCGGACGTGTCCTTTTCGTCTGCACCCACAACTCCGCGCGCTCCCAGCTCGCAGCGGCCATCTGGCGCACCGTCACCGGCGGGGAATCGGGATCGGCCGGGACCCATCCCGCACCCAGGGTGCATCCGGGTGCAAGTGAGGCCGCGCGGCGGGCCGGTCTGGACCTCGGCTCGGCGAAGCCCAGGGCGTTCGACCCCGACGAGCCGGCCGAGCTCACCGTGACGGTGTGTGACCGCGCCCACGAGGAGCTCGCCCCGGGCGACGACTGGTGGCACTGGTCTGTGCCCGATCCCGTCGAAGTCGGCACACCGGCCGCGTTCGACGACGCGATCGACGACATCGGGGCGCGGGTCCACGCCCTCGTCCGATGACCCCCGACAGCAGGAGAAGCCAATGAGCGATGACACCCACGACCCGCTGGGCGCGGAGCTGACCACCGAGCAGAAGCTCCTCGTGCGACAGGCGGCCCGTCGCCTCGGCGAGGAGTTCGAGGGAACCTTCAACACCGAGACCATCGAGCGCTACATCCACGACTCGCAGCTCAAGCTGGAATCCCGCGCGAAGTTCGCGACATGGTTGCCGGTACTGATCGAACGTTTCACCCGCGACCGCCTCAAGGCGCTGGCCCGCCTCGAGGTCGGTGGGCTCGCCAAGCCCGCCGTGCTGTTCCTCTGCGTCCACAACGCCGGCCGGTCCCAGATGGCCGCGGGTTGGTTGCGCCACCTCGCGGGTGACGGCGTCGAGGTCTTCTCGGGAGGGTCCGACCCCGGTCTGGAGACGAACAAGGCGGCGATCGAGGCGATGGCCGAGGTCGGCATCGACATCTCGACGGAGTACCCCAAGCCGTGGACCGACGAGATCGCCCGGGCTGCCGACGTGATCGTGTCGATGGGATGCGGTGACGCGTGCCCGGTCCACCCGGGCAAGCGCTACGAGGACTGGGAGCTGACCGACCCCTCCGGCCAGCCCATCGAGGTGGTGCGTGAGGTCCGAGACGACATCCGGGGCCGGGTGGAGGCGCTCATGGCGAGCCTCGAGCTCGCGCCGGCATGACAGCCACGGGTGACCCCGGGACCCGGCTACGGCACGGCGCCGAGGCCGCCGCCCCCGACGTCACCGCCGCCCGTCCGTCGTCGCCCGCCTCCCCGGGGGCCACCAGGCGCGGCCCCGCCGCCCGGGAGCTCGTCGCCGAGCTCGTCGGCACCGCGTTCCTGCTCGCGGCCGTCGTCGGTTCGGGGATCATGGCCGAGAACCTGACCGACGACGTCGGCCTCCAGCTCCTCCAGAACGCAGTGGCGACCGCCGGGGTCCTCGTCGCGTTGATCCTCGCTCTCGGCCCCGCGTCGGGCGGACACTTCAACCCGGCGGTGACGCTCGCCGACCGCTACTTCGGCGGGATCGACACGCTGACCGCCGTCGGGTACATCGCCGCCCAGAGCGTCGGCGCCGTCCTCGGCGTGATGATGGCCAACGTGATGTTCGACCTCCCGGTCGTGCAGTGGTCGACCACCGACCGATCGGGTGGGAACCTCGTCTTCGCAGAAGGCGTCGCGACGTTCGGCCTGCTGCTCGTGATCTTCGGGGTCGTCAGGTCGGGCCGGTCCGACGTCGCCGCGTTCACTGTCGGCGGCTACATCGCCGGTGCGTACTACTTCACCAGTTCGACGAGCTTCGCCAACCCGGCCGTGACGGTCGGCCGGATGTTCTCGGACACCTTCGCGGGCATCGAGCCCGGGTCGGCGCCGGGTTTCATCGCGGCTCAGGTCCTGGCGACGGGTGTGGCGATCGCTGCCATCCGCCTCGTCTACCCGCACATGTCCGACGTCGCCGACATGGTCGTCGTCCCCCACCAGCGCGAGGACTGAACGAGAGCTGAACCATCGGCCGACGGCGGGTTGCCTGGCGGGTGCTCAGGGGGCGCCGGGGACCTTCGCCCGTCGTCGGAGGCAGGCGCACCGCCGTATGGTTCGATGGTCGGGCAGTCGCGCGCCCGCGGAGGAGCATCGGACGTGGGTGTCTTCGAACGGTTCCTGACGGTCTGGGTGGGAGCGGCGATCCTCAGCGGCGTCGGCCTCGGAACCGTCGCACCCACCGTGTTCGAGGAGGTCGCCGACCTCGAGATCTCCAACGTCAACCTGGCGGTCGCAGCTCTCATCTGGCTGATGATCTATCCGATGATGATGAAGGTCGACCCGGGCTGTGTGCGCGATGTCGCACGCCGGCCGAAGGGCCTGGCGCTGACCCTGACCGTGAACTGGCTGATCAAGCCCTTCACGATGGCGGGCCTCGCGATCGTCTTCTTCCGGTTCGTCTTCGCGGGTCTGGTCCCGGCCGACGATGCGGAGCAGTACATCGCGGGGATGATCCTGCTCGGCGTCGCCCCGTGCACCGCCATGGTCTTCGTCTGGAGCCAACTCACCGACGGCGATCCCAACTACACGCTCGCGCAGGTGTCGGTGAACGATGTAATCCTCGTCGTGGCCTTCGCCCCGATCGCGGGCCTGTTGCTGGGTGTCACGGATCTCACGGTCCCGTGGGGGACGCTCGTCGCGTCGGTTGTGATCTTCGTGGTCATCCCGCTGGCCGCCGGCCTGGCCACGCGCAACCGGCTCCTGCGGGCTCGGGGGCTCGGGGGCTCGACGCGGTCGAGGCGTTCGCCGTTCGGCTGAAGCCTGCCGCCGTGATCGGGCTGCTGCTGACGGTCGTGCTCCTGTTCGGGTTCCAGGCGGAGACCATCACCGACAGCCCTGGACGGGTCGCCCTGATCGCCGTGCCGTTGCTCATCCAGAGCTACGGCATCTTCGCGATGACCTACGTCGCGGCGCGACGGCTGCGACTCCCCTTCGCCGTCGCTGCCCCGGCGGCGATGATCGGCACGTCCAACTTCTTCGAGCTGGCAGTCGCAGTTGCGATCAGCCTCTACGGGCTCTCGTCGGGCGCAGCGCTCGCAACCGTCGTCGGGGTGCTCATAGAGGTGCCCGTCATGCTGTCGCTCGTCGCGTTCGCGAACCGGACCCGCTCCTGGTTCGCCGACGTGCCGGTGCAGCCGGCGACGGCGCGCACCTGACAGTCGCCCGGCGAAGCGACGGACGGTCCCCAAGCTTCGGGTGCCGTTCACCTTTCGTTCACCGTTCTGTCCGTTGACCTTCACACCCCCTCCCTAGCTTGCACGACTGACCCCCGGAATGGGTCCGGCAAATGTGACCCGAAGACGAGCTGACCAGCTCGAGGAGGCATTCCCCTGTGCTCAAGCGAAATCGACTCATGCTGTTGCTGGGTCTGTTGTTGTCGTTCGCGCTCATCGCCGCAGCGTGCGGTGACGACGACGACACGACGTCCAGCGGCGACGACGGAGGCTCGTCCTCCGATGACGGCGGCTCCTCCGATGACGGTGGCTCTTCAGACGACAGTGCCGCCTCCGACGGCGGCGGCGACGTGTCCGGCGAGGTGAACATTTCGGGTTCGTCGACTGTGGAGCCGATCTCGGTTCGTGTTGCTGAGCTGTTGGAGGATGTGGCGCCGGGTATTTCGGTGACCGTGGACGGTCCGGGTACCGGTGACGGTTTCGCTCTGTTCTGTGAC
>JAVJTC010000044.1 GCA_040219085.1 Acidimicrobiales bacterium | reverse complement strand
CGGCCACCTCGTCCCGGTCGGTCACCTCGAGGTTCAACACGTCCGTGTAGAAGTCCACCTGGGTGGCCAGGTCGCGACAGAAGATGCCGACGTGGCCGAGGCTCTCGATGGTCGGAGTCGTGGTCATCAGGTGAGTCCCTTCGTGATGTGGGTGGTCAGCACGCCGATCCCGTCGATCTCCACCTCGACCGTGTCGCCGGGGCCGAGGTGCACGGGCGGCTCACGGCGGTAGCCGACGCCGCTCGGGGTTCCGAGGGCGATGACGTCGCCGGGCAGGACGGTCATGACCTTGGCGACGTGGTCGAGCACGTCCGCCGCCCGGAAGTACATCAGGCCCGTGTTGGTGTTCTGCATCTCGTCGCCGTTGCGACGGGTGACCAGCGTCAGGTCGTAGGGGTCGCCGAGCTCGTCGCCGGTGACGAGCGTCGGGCCGATCGGCCCCGAACGGTCGGCGTTCTTGCCGAGCGTCCACTGCGTGACGCTCTTCTGCCACGTCCGCGCTGTGAGGTCGTTGAAACAGGTGTAGGCGAAGACGGCGGCCTCGTCGGTCCCGGTGTGGCCGACCACGGCAGCCAGCTCGCCCTCGTAGTCGAAGCGATGGTCCCCGGGGGGAACCGGCACGTCGGCACCGTCGCCGACGAGGGTCGAGCGGAACTTCGAGAACAGGTTGGGGAACTCGGGGCGTTCCGAGTTGGTCTCGGCGATGTGCATGGCGTAGTTCAGGCCGACGCAGATGACCCGGGCGGTGCCGGGCACGGGCGGCTCCAGCTGCACCGCCGCCATGTCGACGGTGGGGCCGTCCCCCTCCGTGGAGCTCCACCGGTCGAGATCGGCGTAGAAGTCGTCCACAGGGGCGACCACGGTGACACCGTCCCCTCGGACGGTTCCCATGACGACATCACCTTCGTGGCGGAACGCGGCGTAGCGCACCTTCGTCTCCCTCTCTGTCAGCTCTTCACACTGTTCGCGTACTCGGTGATCCGTTCCGCCAGCCCCGGCCGCGCGGCGCTGCGGGAAAGGGCGGCATAGGCGGCGTCGTGGCCGGCGAAGCGGACGTTGCCGAGAAGCCTCTCGAGGCTTGCGGTCTCGAGGCGGTCGGCCGAGTTCCGCCACCGCTGCGCCGCGGACTCCAATTCGGACTCGTCGGACACGAGCTCGGTGAGGATGCCGATGTCGAGCGCCTCGGGCGCGTCGACGGGGCGGCCCGACATCAACACGTCGAGGGCGCGGGTGCGTCCGACGGTGTCCACCAGGCGAGCGGTCCCCAGCGCCACGTCGAAGCGGTAGCCGGGAAAGGCGAAGCGGGCGCCGCCGGTCCCGAGCCGCACGTCACAGCTGAGAGCGAGATCCGCGCCGGCCCCGTAGGCGGCTCCGTGGACGGATGCGATGGTGAGGACGGGCAGCGTGCCGACCGTCTCGAGGAGGCGCTGGACCCCGAGGAACCGGTGTGCGACGGTTTCGTCGTCCTGGGCGCCCATCGACGAGAGGTCGAACCCTCCACAGAAGTGGCGGCCGTCGCCGCGCAGGGTCACCGATCGGACCCCGGGTTCACGCGTTGCGCCGATCAGCGCGTCGGTGAGCTCGCTGACCAGACCCGCGGTCAGGGCGTTGGCACGGTCAGGCGCGGCGAGCGTGACCGAGAGGTGCCCGTCGCCGAGAGATCCGACGTGGACCTCGCCGTTCATCCGGGGTGCTCCGAACGTTCGAGCTCGGACACGAGCAGGGAGTTCCGCACCGTCAACATGTGCTGCTCCATGGCGTTGCGCGCCCCGGGCGGGTCCGCGCTGCGGATGGCCTCGAGGATGCGCCAGTGCGCGGCGAGTGACTCGCGGGGGCGACCGGTCTGGGAGAGCGACTCGTCGCGCACACGCGCGATGCCGTCGCCGAGCCGGTCGAGAAAGTTCTCGATGACGGGTGAGCGTGCCGCCGTCCAGATCGCCCGGTGGAACTCCCGGTCGCCGCTCTGACCGATCCCGCCTGCGTCGACCTCCTCCTCCATGTTGCTCAGCGCCGCCTCCATGGCGGCGACGTCGGCGTCGGTGCGGCGCTGAGCCGCGAGGTAGGCGGCGTTGGGTTCGAGGGCGGACCGGGCCTCCATCACGTGGGGCAGGTTCTGGTTCTGACCGACGAGCGTGTCGGTCAACGCCGCCGACAGCGACGGGCTCGGTGGCGTGGCCTTCAGGTACGCACCGGAGCCGTGGCGGATCTCGACGTAACCCTGACTCTCGAGCGAGGCGAGGGCCTGGCGTATGGACTGGCGACTGACGCTGAGCTGCTCAGCGAACTCGCGCTCCGAGGGGAGGCGGCTGCCCGGCTTCAGGCCGAGTTCGTCGACGAGTCGCTCGATGCGCTCGCGCACCTGGAAGTACAGCGGGTTGCGGCGGATGGGTTCCATCGAGATGTCCTCGAGGGTCACGCCGTCGTCACCGGATGCGGGCTCGTCGGGCTCGATGTGGGGCGATGCCGAAGTCATCAACTCAGTGCGCCATTTTCCCTCGAACGGACCCTGACAGGCTTGCACTGTAGACCACCCGACCACTATCGTCCAGCCATGGCAGATCAGTGGACGGTGCTGCTCGAGCCGTCGTCCCGCCATTTTCAGGGCGAATCGGCGATCGATGCGGCCGCACTCCTCGTCGGGACGCTCCCCGCGAAGTGGTCTGAAAGATGGACCACTGTACCAGATCGACCGGTGCTGTGGACCCGCGAGAGGGAGTGGGTGACCGGCGGCGATCTCGACGACCTCTCCCGTCGGGCGGCGGGAGCGTTGCGTCGCCACGGAGTCTCCCGGGGCGACCGCATCGCACTGTGCGGCGACAGCTCGTTGCCGATGATCGCCTGCTACCTCGGGGCTCTGCGCAGCGGCGTCGTCGTCGTGCCCATGAACGCCGGTGCCACCGGCGCCGAGATCCTCAGAATCGCCGGGGACGCCGGCGTCTCGCTCGTCGTTCATCCCGGCGAGACGCTCGCTGGCATGGGCCTTTCCGTCCCGGTCGTCGCCGGCGCCGGTCTCCTTGCCGACCCCGGCGACGCCCGCACCGGTGGTCTCGACGAGTTGGAACCCGGTGACGCCGCACTGATCTGCTTCACCTCCGGCACGACCGGTCGGCCCAAGGGTGCGGTCATCACCCACGGCAACCTGTATTCCTGCTCGCGTGCGCTCGAGCAGGCGTGGCGGTGGCAGCCCGAAGACCGGCTGCTCTTGACGCTGCCGCTCTCCCACGTCCACGGGCTGTGCTTCTCGTTGAACACGCTGCTGCTGGTGGGGGCCTCCGCGGTTGTCGCAGAAAAGTTCGACCCCGGATGGGTCACCGACGCCGTGGCGAAGTACGACGCCACGATGTTCTTCGGGGTGCCCACGATGTACCACCGGTTGGTCACGGACCCCGACGTCGCACGCATGGCGCAGCTTCGGCTGTGCGTGTCGGGATCGGCGCCCCTCGCGCCGACCCTCTTCGAGAAGTTCCAGAACGCCACTGGCCACCCGCCACTCGAGCGGTACGGACTCACCGAGGCCCTGGTTTGCGTGTCCAACCCCTACGAAGGGCTCCGCGTGCCCGGAAGCGTCGGGCTCCCGCTGCCCGGTGTGGAGGTCGGCCTCGACCCCGAGGGCATCGTCCACGTCCGCAGTCCGTCGGTGTTCGCCGGCTACTACGAGAACCCGGCGGCCACCGCCGATGCCGTCGACGCCGACGGCTGGTTGCGTACCGGTGATATCGGCGCCGTCGACGACCACGGATATCTCAAGTTGCTCGGACGCAACATCGACCTCATCGTCACCGGCGGGTACAACGTCTACGCCCGCGAGATCGAGAACGCGCTCCTCGAGAACGAGCTCGTCAGCGAGGCCGCGGTGGTCGGCATGCCGTCGGAGGAATGGGGTGAGGAGGTCGTCGCCTTCGTGGTGCCCGGACGGGCGGCGGTCGACGAGGAAGACCTCCTCGGGCCGCTGCGGCGTGATCTCGCCGGCTACAAGCGTCCCCGCCGCATCCGCTTCATCGACGAGCTTCCCCGCAACCACATGGGCAAGGTCCAGAAGCACCATCTGATCGCCGACCAGCAGGGGGCCGTGTGAGCGCGTCAGCCCCCTCCGTGCGGCTCGAGGCGATCGACAAGAAGTACCCCGGTGTCCACGCGCTCCGCAGTGTGGACCTCGTGCTCGAGCCGGGCGAGGTGCACGTGCTCGCCGGCGAGAACGGCTCGGGGAAGTCCACGCTCATGAAGGTGCTCGCCGGTGCCGAGCGCCCCGGCGGCGGCCGGGTCGTCCTCGACGGCGCCCCCGTCACGTTCCGCAGGGTCTCCGACGCATGGGAGCGCGGTATCGCGCTGGTCAGCCAGGAGCTCGCGCTCGCACCCCACCTCTCGGTCGCCGAGAACATCTTCCTCGGTCACCGCCAGGCCCGCCGGCCGTGGGGGATCGCCTGGGGCGAGACATCCCGGCGGGCCGAGGCCGTGCTCGCCCGCCTCGGGGTCGGCATCGACCCGGACCGGCCGGCCGGCGAGCTCCCCATCGACCAGCAACAGCTCGTCGAGATCGCCCGTGCCATCTCCTCCGACGCGAGGGTCCTCATCCTCGACGAGCCCACCAGCTCGCTGGATCCCGCCGAGGTGGGCCGCCTGTTCGAGGTGGTGAGGGGCCTCGTCGCCGACGGCCTGATCGTCGTGTTCATCTCGCACCGGCTGCGGGAGATGCTCGAGATCGGTGACCGCTTCACCGTGCTGCGCGACGGCGCCCGTGTCGCGGGAGCGCCCCGTGCGGAGGTCGACGAGCACTGGCTCGTGCGCAACATGGTGGGCCGTGAGCTCTCCCAACTCGTCCACGACCGCCGGATCGGGCCCGGCGACGTCGTCATGAGCGTCGACGGCCTCACCGATCGGGCAGGGCGCGTCCGGGGCATCTCCTTCGAAGCCCGCGCCGGTGAGATCCTCGGCCTCGCCGGGATCGCCGGCGCCGGCCGTACCGAGCTCCTCGAGACGGTCGTCGGGCTGCGGTCACGGGCGGCCGGATCGGTGACCGTCGACGGCGTCGAGGTGCCGCCGTCGCCGCGGGGATGTCGCCGTGGTGGCGTCGTCCTGGTCCCCGACGACCGCCGAGGCAAGGCGCTCGTCATGTCCATGTCGGTGGGGGAGAACCTCGGGCTGACCGACACGAGGTCCCCGCTGCGGCTGAACCGGCGGGCCGCACACGCCAGCGAGTTCGACACGTGGAAGCAGCGGCTTGCGATCAAGGTGCCCTCAGCCGCCACCCCCGTGTCCACGCTCTCGGGCGGCAACCAGCAGAAGGTGGTGGTCGCGCGTGCCATGCGCGAGGAGCCCCGGGTCCTGCTGCTCGACGAACCCACCCGCGGTGTCGACATCGGCGCCAAGGCCGACATCTACGGGCTCGTGGCGGACGTCGCTGACTCCGGCGCGGGCGTGGTCGTCGCGTCTTCGGAGATCCCCGAGTTGTTGTTGCTGTGCGACCGCATCCTCGTCTTCCATCACGGCGTCGTCGCTGCCGAGTTGACCGGCGAAGACATGAACGAAGAGGCGATCGTGGCCGCTGCCACAGGGATGGCCGAGCTGGAGGGAGCGGCCAATGGCTGACAGCGCAACCGTCTCCGCCACGGGTGGACGGCCCTCGGCCGGCAGGAGCCTGGGGGCCGTCTTCTCGCACCCCAAGGCCGGGCTGTTGTCGGTGTGGGGGCTGTTGATCCTCTACAGCGCCCTCACCCAGGACCGGTTCCTCACCGAGGCCAACATCACGAACATCCTGCGATCCAACGCCAGCCTGTTCCTGTTGGCCGTCGGCGCCACCTATGCGCTCATCTCTGGGGGCGTCGACCTCTCGGTCGGGTCCATCCTCGCTCTGTCCGGTGTCGCGCTCTCCCAGTTCATCGGAACCATGCCCGTCGGTGTCGCGATCCTGCTCACCCTCGGCCTGGCGACCCTCATGGGCGCCGCCAACGGGGTGCTGATCGGGCCGCTCGGGCTCTCACCGTTCGTGGTGACACTCGGCGCCCTCGCCGCGTACCGCGGCTTCGCTCTCATCTGGGTGGACGGCAGGACCACCACCGTCACCGACGACTTCCTCGTCGACCTCGGAGACGGAAAGTGGGGATCGGTTCCCGTGCCCGCGGTGATCATGGTGATCGGGCTCATCGTGTGTGCATACCTCCTGCGGTTCACCTACTTCGGCCGTGATGTCTACGCGGTTGGCGGCAACGAACAGGCCGCCACCCTCGCGGGCATCCGCGTCGGCCCGGTCCGCGTCGGCGTCTACGCGATCAGCGGCCTGTTCGCAGGCGTCGCCGCCGTTCTCCTCGTCGGCCGGCTCGCGTCGGCTTCGCCCACCGTCGCCCAGGGGTGGGAGCTGACCGCGATCGCTGCGATCCTCCTCGGAGGTACGACGCTCGTCGGCGGTGTCGGCGGCGTCGGCGGGACAGCCATCGGAGTGCTGTTCCTCGCCACCATCGACAACTCGCTCACGCTGGCCGGTGTCTCGTCGTTCTGGCAGAACGTCGTCACCGGCGGTGTCCTGATCGCCGCCCTCGGGTTCGACCGCCTGAGGCTCCAGTTCGCTGTCCGACGCGCCGCGTCGGAGATGACCGAAGAGGAAGAGGGAGAAACACAATGAGAAGAACCCCCGGAAGAATCAGATGGCTGCTCGCGCTGGTGGTCGTCTTCAGCCTCGTCGCCGCTGCGTGCGGTGACGACGACGACACGTCGGCCTCCGATGACGGCGCTGCGTCCGATGACGGTGCGGCCTCCGATGACGGTGCTGCGTCCGATGACGGCGCTGCCTCCGATGACGGTGCTGCGTCCGATGATGGCGCGGCCTCTGATGACGGTGCTGCGTCCGATGATGGCGCGGCCTCTGATGACGGGTCGGCCGACGACGGTGCGGCCACTGACGACGGCGGCATCCCCGAGGACGCGCTCGTGTGCTTCTCGGACCCGACAGCAGGCAACTCCTACGTGCAGGCCATGGCCGACGGCACCGAGGCGACCCTCGCGCTGTCCGGCATCGAGATGACCACCGTGGCGGCCAACCTCGACCCGAACAAGCAGGTGGCCGACATCGACGAGTGCATCGCCCGGGGCGCCGACGTGATCCTGGTGCCGGCCCCCGTCGTCACCGAGGCCATCCTCCCGCCGCTGCAGCGGGCCGTTGACGCCGGCATCGCGACGATCGGACTCGACATCGAGTTCAACTACGACGGCACGCCGCCGACCTCGCCGGTGCAGGCCCAGGTGGTCGAGAACCGCCAGCTGGCCGCCGAACAGCAGGCCGCCTACCTCAACGAGGTCCTCGGCGGTGAGGGACAGGTCGTGTTCATCGGCTTCGTCGCACCCGTGGCCCTGATCGAAGAGAGCGCGGCCCAGTTCGCCACCGCCCTCGAGGCCTACCCGGGCTTGGAACTCGTGGACAGGGTCGACAACCCCACCGACGACGCCGCAGGCGCCCGTCCTCTGATCGAGGACGTTCTCACCCGGTTCCCCGACGTCGACGCGATCGTCGCCTACAACGGCGCGAGTGCGGCTGGCGCGGCCGGTGCCGTCGAGGCCGCCGGACTCAGTGACGCCGTCACGATCCTCAGCCTCCAGATGCAGCCCGAGGCCCTTCCCGGGCTCGCGGACGGTTCGATCTCCGCCGACTGGGACTTCGGCCCCGTTGCGGCCGGAGCGCAGATGGCAGAGCTGGCGATTGCCGCGCTCTCCGGAGCCGACCCCTCCGAGTGGCAGGTCACGGTGCTGACCGACGTCGTGCAGTACGACGCCGCCAACGCCGGTGACTTCGTCGCCTGGGACGACCAGGTGGCGGCGATCGGCTGATGACGCTGCGGGAGGGAGGTCCGGCGGTGGACACAGCGTGGCGTCTCGACGGCGGGCTGGTCGGGGACGTCCTCGACCGGCTTGGCGTCGCCGCGCCGACCACCCCGGACCTCCCCTCGCTCACCGCGCTGTACACGGCCTGGTGTCGCACGGTGCCCTCGGACAACCTGCTGAAGCGCATCCACCTCTCGGCGCGGGACCCGGGTCCCCTGCCCGTGACGAACGCCACCGAGTTCCTCGAGGCGTACCTCGAGTTCGGCACCGGTGGGACCTGCTGGGGTGCGGCGATGGGCCTCTACGGGCTTCTCGCCGCAGTCGGTTACGACGTGTCGGTCGGGGCCGGGCACATGGTCGGTATCACTCCGCCGTGGGCCGGGCCTGCTCACGGGTGCGTACTCGTGAACCTCGACGGCGCGCTGTACGACATCGACGGCTACGTGCTGTGTGAGGAGCCGATACCCCTGGCCCCGACGGCACCCACCCGGGGCGGATCGCCGCTGCTCGCAGCGGAGGCGACGCCGGTGGACGGCACCTGGGAGGTGCGTTTCCGCACGGGTCACAGCGAACGTCGACTGACCTACCGGATCAACGTCCGCACCGACGACCCCGATCTCTACTCGCGACGGTGGGAGATCTCGCGGGAGCGCAGCGTCCTCAACACCCTCTTCGTCATCCGACGCAACACCGACGACGGCGGCGTGATCACCTACTCCCGCAACAAGGTCCACCGCCTCGAACCCGACGGGGCACTCACGACCGACGTGGTCACCGACGACGAGCGCGACACCCTCCTCGTCGGCAGCTTCGGCCTGTCGCCGGCCATCGTGGAGAAGCTTCCGCCCGACGAACCCGACGCGAAGGACATCCCCTGATGCTGAGACCGAACGGGCTCCACGCCGCCGAGATCGAGGCACTCGTGCGCGACGACGCCGTCCACCGTCTCGCCTACGTCAGCCCCGAGGTCTTCGACCACGAGATGACCCGACTGTTCGCGTCGGTGTGGTGCTACCTCGGACACGAGTCGCAGATCCCCGCGCCCGACGACTACATCACCACCCAGCTCGGCCGTCGACCCGTGATCCTCACCCGGGCGTCCGACGGCGCGATCCACGCGCTGTTCAACCGGTGCACCCACCGGGCCGCGCGGTTCTGCGACACCGGCTCGGGCAGCGCCAAGCGGTTCACCTGCCCGTACCACGGCTGGACGTTCTCCAACGACGGGTCCTGCGTCGCCGTCCCCTTCCCGAAGGGCTACGGACCCGACTTCGACCGCAGCGGGTACGACCTCGGCCGCATCCCGCGGGTCGAGAGCTATCGGGGCTTCGTCTTCGGAACCATGTCCGACGACATGCCCGACCTGCGCACCTACCTGGGGCGCGCCGCGGAGGTCATGGACATCTTCATCGACCGCTCGCCGACGGGCGGCCTCATCGCCCGCAACGGCGCCTACCGCACGACGTTCCGGGGCAACTGGAAGCTCGTGTGGGACAACGCCCACGACTCCTACCATCCGCCGTTCACGCACCGGTCCGTCCACGTGAGCCGTCCCCGGCACGAGAAGGTCCGCACCCACTTCTCCGGTGACCCCTCCGACACCGAGATGTACGTCGAGGACCTCGGTAACGGCCACACGGTCCTATTCCAAAGGCCGGCCATGGGGCCGTCGCTGTGGAAGCGGGCCCGTCCCACCCCCGGCGGCGAGGCCGCCGTGGCATCGCTGTCCGGGCGCGTCGGCGACGACGCCGATCAGCTCGCCGACCTTCTCGAGCGCACCCCGGGTGGCGGCGTGAACCTTCAGGTCTTCCCCAACCTGTTGCTCATCGCCAACCAGATCCAGGTGGTCATCCCCGTCGACGTCGACCGCACCGACATCGAGTGGTGGGCCACAACGCTCGACGGCGTCCCCGACGAGGTGAACCTGCTCAGGATGCGGATCGGCGAGGACTTCCCGAACTTCGGCGAGGTGGACGACCTGGTCATGTTCGAACGCTGCCAGGAGGGACTGGCGGTCGCCGAGATGGAGTGGGTGGACATGAGCCGGGGGATCTGGCGTGGCGGGGACGGGCCCGACGGCCGGCCCACCACCGCGCCCTCCACCGACGAGATGACCCTGCGGGCGTTCTGGCGCCGGTGGGTCGACGCGATGACGAAGGTGGCCGCCGATGTCCGCTGAGGAACTCATGGCGCAGGTTCCTTCGCCGGCCCCGTCGAAATGGCTCGACGATGCCCGCTACGCCGAACTGGTCGCCCTGCGCGACGGCGTCGCCTCGCTGCCGCCGTCCACCGACGCCGCCCTGCGTCACGAGGCCGAGGCGTTCCTTTACCACCATGCCCGCCTGGTGGACTCCCACGATCTCCTCGGATGGCTCGCCGGGTTCGCCCGTGAGGCCGTCTACTGGATCCCTTCGGACCGCGCCGGGGACCCGCGCCGCAGCGTGCAGGTGGTGTTCGACGACCGGCGCCGCCTCGAGGACCGCATCGCCCGGATGCTCAGTGGCGTCGCGTGGTCCGAGACGCCGCCGCCCCCGGTCTCTCATGCCATCACCAACGTGGAGGCGTGGGACCATGACGGAGGTCGGCGCATCGTGGCGACGGTCGTCGTCTCCGTCGTGAAGTCGTCGGGTCGTCACACCTTCACGGGCCGTCTCGACGACGTCCACGTCGAGGAGGACGGCGCATGGCGGATCCGCAACCGGCGGATCGACCTGGTCGATTCCGACCGACACATCGTCACCGCACCACTGTTCTGACGCACCGGAAGGGAAATCGAAACCCGTGACCATCGAAATCGGAGTCGACGTCGGAGGAACCTTCACGGACCTCGTCGTGGCCGCAGACGGGGACCGCCGCGTCTACAAGACCCCCAGCACGCCCGACGACCCCGCACGGGGGGTGATCACCGGCATCACGCTCGCCGCAGACGACGTCGGTGAGGACCTGCGGACCTTCCTCGGCCGCGTCGAGCGGATCGTCCACGGCACCACGATCACCACCAACGCCGTGCTGACCGGCAACGGAGCCCGCGTCGGATTCCTCACCACCCGGGGTTTCCGTGACCTGCTCAACATGCGGCGCGGCCTGAGGGAGCACCAGTACTCCAACAAGTACGGCCCGCCCCCCGCACTCGTCCCCCGTCACAGGATCATCCCGATCACCGAACGCATCGACGTCGAGGGCACCGTCTCCATCCCCCTCGTCGAGTCCGACGTCGTGCAGGCCGCGAGGTTCCTGCGGGACGAGAACGTCGAAGCGGTCGCCGTCTCCTACCTCTGGTCGTTCCTCAACCCCTCCCACGAGCGGCGCACCATCGAGATCCTCCGTGAGGAGCTTCCCGGCGTGTACCTGAGCGCGTCGAGCGACGTCCTGCCGCAGATCCGCGTGTACGAGCGCAACAGCACCACAGCCCTCAACGCCTACGTTGGCCCGCCGCTGAGCCGCTACCTCGCCAACCTGCGGTCGGCGCTCG
Source organism: Acidimicrobiales bacterium (assembly GCA_040219085.1). NCBI lineage: Bacteria > Bacillati > Actinomycetota > Acidimicrobiia > Acidimicrobiales > Acidimicrobiales bacterium. Next base: position 18,122 of record JAVJTC010000044.1, on the reverse strand, counting down.
ACGACAGCGGTTTCGGTGGCGTGCTGCTCATCATGCAGTCCAACGGCGGGGTCATGGCCCCCGAGGTCGCCTCCAGGCTCGCCGTCAACACGCTGCTGTCGGGACCGGCCGGTGGACCGGTGGCCGGCGTCGCCTACGGAGCGCTGCACGGCCTCACCAACGTCATCACCGTCGACATGGGCGGGACCAGCTTCGATGTCTCCCTCGTTCAGAAGGGCGAGCCGGTCATCTCGTCGGAGGCGTCCATCTCCGGCTACCACGTCGGCGTCCCGATGCTCGACACGCACACCATCGGATCCGGAGGTGGATCGATCGCGTCGATCGACTCCGGTGGGCTCTTCACCGTCGGACCGGCCTCGGCAGGAGCCGACCCGGGACCGGCCTGCTACAGCCGCGGCGGCGAGAACCCCACCGTCACCGACGCCGACCTCCTCCTCGGCTACCTGGACCCGAGCTCGTTCTCGGACGCGATCGCCCTGAACCCCGACCTCGCCCGTGAGGCCGTGCGGAGCCGTGTCGCCGAGCCTCTCGGGCTCGACGTGACCGCGGCAGCGGCCGGCATCTACGAGATCGTCAACTCCGACATGGCCGGCGCCGTGCGGGTGGTCTCGGTCAACCGCGGCCACGACCCGCGCGAGTTCGCGCTCGTCATCGCCGGTGGGGCCGGGGCGGTCCACGCCTGTCCCATCGCCGAGGAGCTCGGCATCGACTTCATCATGGTTCCCCACGAGGCGTCGGTGCTGTGCGCCGCCGGGATGCTGCTGTCGGATCTGAAGCACACCTTCGTGCGGACCTATCCGGTCGACGTCGCCGAACTGGACCTCGATCATGTCCGCAGGCTGCTGCGCGAGATGACCGACGACGCAACCGCGACCCTGCGCGCCGAGAAGGTCGAGGAGGACCAGATCCGCTACGCCTACGCCGTCGACGCCCGCTACATCGGGCAGTTCGGTGAGGTCGAGGTCCCGGCATTCCCCGGCCTTGACGTGAGCGCCGACACGGTCGCCGACGTCGTGAGCCGCTTCCACAAGATCCACGACAACCTCTACGGCTACTCGATGGAGTCGGCCCCCGTGGAGATCATCAACCTGCGTCTGACGGCCGTGGGCGAGACCGAGACGGGCGAGCTCACCGAGATCGAGGTGGACGGGCTCGCTTCGGGTCAGGCGATGAAGGGGACCCGCCCGGCCTACTTCGACGGCGACTTCGTCGACACACCCGTCTACGACGCCGAACTCCTCGCTGTCGACGAGATCGTCGAGGGCCCCGCGATCGTGGAGCAGTCCACCACGGCGATCGTCGTCACACCCTCGTTTCACCTGTCACGCGACCGGTGGGGCAACTACGTTCTGCGTCGGAGAGCCGACGCCGGTACCCCCGACCCGGAGGAGGGATGACCGTGAGCTCAAGCGCCACGATCGATCCGATCAAAGTCAGCGTCATCGCGAACGCACTCGACGCCATCACCAAGGAGATGGGCGAGACGATGCTGCGGACCTCGCGGTCGCCCATCTTCTCCGAGGCGCGTGACTTCGTCACGTCGATCTTCGACCGCGAGGCCCGCCTCGTCGCCCAGACCCACTACATCCCCGTGATCGGTGGGTCGACGCCCTACGCCATGGCGGCGATCGCCGAGCGGGCGGGCGACGACGTCGCCGAGGGCGATGCGTGGATCCTCAACGACCCTTACAGGGGCAACAACCACCCGCCGGACGTCGTGATCGTCCGACCGGTCTTCCACGAGGGCGAGCATCGCTTCTGGGTCATGGCCAAGGGGCACAACGCCGACGTCGGCGGTGGCGGCGTGGCCGGCTACAACCCCCGAGCCCGCGACGCCTGGGAGGACGCCCTGCGCATCCCACCCGTGCGGATCATGCGTGAGGACGAGCTCGTCCGGGACGTCTGGGACATGATCATGCTCAACACCCGCGTGAACTTCCTCGTCGAGGGTGATCTCAACTGTCAGCTCGGCGCAGCCCGACTCGGTGCACGACGGATGTCGGAGTTCCTGACACGGTTCGACCCCGCCGTCGTCGACGCCGCCATCAACCAGATCTTCGACGCCAGCGAACGCCAGGTGGCCGAGAAGATCGTCGCGATCCCCGACGGCGTGTACAGCGGCGAAGCCCGGATCGACCACGACGGGATCGACCTCGACGTCCAACCCACCGTGCGGCTGACGATCCGGGTGGACGGCGACCGCATCGAGTACGACTTCACCGACAGCGACGACCAGACCAAGGGTTACCTCAACTCGAGCCTGCCCAACACGATCTCGTCGTCGCACCTGTCGTTCTTCGCCCTGTTCGGAGCGGACATCCGCTACAACGACGGCGCCACGCGACCCATCACGGTGACCACCCGCAAGGGCAGCATCGCCAACCCGATCGAGCCCGCGCCCACCACCAACTGCACGGTGTCGACGTGCGAGGCCATGACCGAGGCCGCCTGGCTGGCGCTGTCCGACGCCATCCCCGAGTGGGTCGACGCCCCCTGGGCTCGCTGGTGCGCCCCCGCCACGATGGGAATCAACCCTCGTACGGGCCGCCCGTTCTCCGACATTCACTTCATGTCGAAGGGCGGCGGCGGCGCCACCCAGGGATTCGACGGCTGGGACCACATCGGCCCGGTTATCTGCCTCGGTGGGATCCGCTCGCCGGATCCTGAGCTCCACGAGCTCGTAACGCCCTACGAGGTCCTCGAGTACGAGCTGCTGCCCGACAGCGCGGGCGCCGGACGCTGGCGAGGCGGGTTGGGGGTCCGCTACCGGTGGCGTGTCCTCGCCGACGGGATCCCGTGTGCCAACTTCGGCAGTGGGAATCGGCCCGAGACCGCACCGGTGGGAGTGTGCGGAGGTCTCCGCGGGATCCAGTACAACATGTCGATCCGACGGGCCGACGGCACCGACGAGCCGATGGACGCCAACCAGTTCTACGAGCTCAACATCGGCGACGAGGTGCTGATCGAGTCGAGCGGTGGCGGCGGCTACGGACCACCCGAGGAGCGTGACCCCGCATCCCTCGAGGCCGACGTCCGTGACGGCGTCGTCTCCGAGGAGGCCGCACGCCGGGACTACGGTTTCGACCCCGGCGCCGGCAACGGGCACGCCGGGAGCGGGGCCGTCCCCGTGGAGACGGTGGGTGTGTCGTGAGCGAGACCACTGGAAAGGACTGGCGGAACGAGGGAGTCCGCGTCGTCAAGGCGGGCGAGCTCGACACCAACACGGCGCAGACGCCGGGGATGAACCGGGCCGCTGCCATCGACTTCGCCCGCGCCGGCGCCGAGAAGCTGTGGGCCGGGACGGTCGACATCCACCCCGACGCCAAGACCGGCGCGCACCACCACGGCCACCTTGAGAGCGTCATCTTCGTCAAGAGCGGGCGTGCCCGGATGCGCTGGGGCGACAACCTCGAGTTCGTCGCCGAGGCCGAGGCGGGCGACTTCATCTTCGTGCCGCCGTACGTGCCGCACCAGGAGATCAACGCCTCCGCCGACGAGGTCCTCGAGTGCGTGCTCGTCCGGTCGGACCAGGAGCCCGTCGTGGTCAACCTCGACATCGAGCCGGTCGAAGACCCCGAGCCGGTGAGGTGGGTCGGCCCCAACCATCCGGGCTGACGTCGTGAGCGTCCGCATCGAATCCGGCGACCGTGTGCTCGTCGAGGGGGCCGCCGGCATCGGTGGCCAGCACCGATTCCCTCACCTCGGCGGCCACGTTGCGCGCCGGGGACCGCAGAAGCGATCCGACCCGGGCCGGGTCCCGTCGCCTTCGCCGACGCAGGTGATGTCGACCTGTTGTACCTGGCGCAGGTAGTCGAGCGCGGCCAGCGAAGCGTCCCGGATCGGGCGACCGTGCTGGGCCGGCCAGCCTCCCACCACGATCCGTTCTGTCAGATCGCGAATGCTGATTCGCGGATCTGCGCTCCGGGCCGCGCCACCCTCGAGTAGTGCCGACAGCGACGTGGTGCCGCTGCTGTGACCGCTGTCGAACAGCGTCATCGGACGCATGCGCAGGAACGAGAAGCGATCTGCGCCGGTGTGGCGATCCGCAACTTGCCACATGAATATGGACGGTTCGACCCCACGAATACGGATCGGCGACGCGACAGTGAGTGGCGCCGGGCCCGCCTACGGTCTGTCCGTTGACTTCGCCCGGCCGGCGAACTGGCTCCGGCCGTCGTCGCCTCCGCAGCGCTCGGCTCAGCCGGGAGGTTCGCTCAGCCCGAGCTGGGCCATCATCCCCATCTGATCGGCGACGCCCCAGTGCTCGGCGGCCTTCCCGTCGACGAACCGCAACCGGTCGATGACGTTCATCGAGAAGGACTTCCCTGTCGCCGGGATGCCCATGAACTCGGCGCGGTGGGTTCCGTGGAACACCGACTGGACCCACAGCTCGTCGCCGTCCACGGCCATCGCCACGATCTCGGCCCGAAGGTCCGGGAACGCGTCACGCATCATCGTGAACCACGCCCTCACGCCGGCGCGGCCCGACGGCATGTCACCGAGCTCCTCGTGCTCGATCACGTCCTCGTGGACGATCTCGTCCAACACGTCGAAGTTCCCCTGCGATATCACCTCGTCGAACATCCGATGTGCGATCGCCTTCAGATCAGCCATGCCGTCCTCCTCGATTTCGGTGTGACCCACAGCATGCACCACCGGATCTGACTGCCGCCCGATTCGCTACGACATTGGCGCAGTGTGGACGTGCCAGCTCCCCGAGCCGCCGTGACACGCCGTGGCCGGACAGTGGAAAGATGTGCCCGACCGACCAGGGGGACACCGCATGCGCAACTTCTCGAACGAACCGAACTTCGTGACAGGGCTCTACAACTCCGAGGACATCGCGGTGGTCCCGGACACGAAATGGATGATCGCCAGCGGCATGGCGAGCGTGAACCGGCCGGCCGGCCACCTCTACCTCGTCGACCTCCACTCGAAGACCGGTACCGAGGTCTTCCCCGACAAGGTCACCTACGACCCCGACGTCGCCACCTACGGCACCGTCGACCGGCCCGACCCATCGGTCTTCGATTCCCACGGTCTCGCCCTGCGTCCCGGCGACGACGGCCTCCACACCCTCTACGTCGTGAACCACGGCGGGCGCGAGTCCATCGAGGTGTTCCTCGTCGATGCAATGGGGGAGGGCCAGCCCCACCTCGCCTGGGTCGGCGCCATCATCCAGGACGACGGAGTGTGGGGCAACGCCGTCGCCCCGCTGCTCGACGGCGGCATCGTCGCCACCAACTTCCTGGACCTTCGTGACCCCGAGGCCTTCGACAAGGTCTGCCGGGGCGAGGTCAGCGGCAACCTCAAGGAGTGGCACGCCGGTGTCGGCTGGACCGACGTCCCCGACAGCGCGCTCGCCTCGCCCAACGGTGTCGAGGTCTCACCGGACAACGCCTGGTACTACGTGTGCTCGTGGGCGACCCGCGAGTTCGTCCGCATCTCCCGGGGTGTGGAGCCGGTGCAGCGCACCACGATCCCCGTCGAGATGATGGTGGACAACGTCAAGTGGAGCAGCGACGACACGTTGCTGACTGTCGGGTCGCTCGTCACCCCTGACGAGGTGTTCGCCCGCCTCCAGGTGGACGACAGCTGCAACTTCCCGTTCTCGGCCATCGAGATCGACCCGGACACCCTCGAGGTCCGTGAACTCGTCCGGCTGGACCACGAGATCTTCGGCACCGCCGCCACGGCCCTGTATGTCGGCGACGACCTGTGGATCTCCAGTGGCCGCAACGACCGCATCGCCTGGTTCGAACCCGAACGCTGACCGCGGCGCCGACGACAGGAACGAACCGACTCCCCTCCGATTCCATGATTCCCGCTCAGCGACATCTCTTCGACATACCCGACGGCGTCGCCTACCTGAACTGTGCCTACATGGCTCCGCTCTCTTACGCCGTGGTGGAGGCAGCGCGCAGCGGAGCTGAGCGCAAGGCGCGGCCATGGGAACTCGTACCAGACGATTTCTTCTCTGGGCCAGAGGCAGCTCGGGGACTATTCGCCCGCATCATCCATGCCCGTGCCGATGACGTCGCGCTGATCCCGGCAGCGAGCTATGGCCTGGCGGTCGCCGCCCGGAATCTCCCAGTTGGTGGCGGCCAGTCGATCGTGGTGCTCGCGGAGCAGTTCCCGTCCAACGTGTACGTATGGCAGGAGGTGGCGGCCGCGGCCGGTGCCCGGCTGGTGACCGTGCCCCGCCCTCGCGACGGTGGCATCACCTCTGCAGTCACCTCCGCGATCGACGAGCGGACGGCGGTGGTCGCGGTGCCGCACTGCCACTGGGCGGATGGAGCTCTGCTCGATCTGGAGGAGGTCACGCGTTGCTGCAGGGCGACGGGGTCGAGCCTCGTCCTCGATGTCACGCAGTCCGTCGGCGCGCTCCCGATCGATGTCGAGGCGCTCGCGCCCGATTTTCTGGTGGCCGCGGCGTACAAGTGGCTCCTCGGTCCCTATAGCGCGGGATTCATGTACGTGGCGCCCCATCGCCAGGCGGGCAAACCCATCGAGTTCAACTGGATTTCCCGCAGTGACAGCGCAGACTTCAGACGTCTGGTCGACTACCGCGATGGCTACCAACCGGGCGCTCGTCGCTTCGATGTCGGGGAGTCGGCGAACTTCCACACGATTCCGGCACTGGTTGCGGCGCTGGAGCTGGTCCTCGAGTGGGGGGTGGACGAGATCGCGGCGACGATCGCGGCCCGCAACGCTGAGATCGCCCGGTGGGCCAATGGCTTCGGACTGACTTGCCTCGACGGGGACGAGCGCGCTGGACACATCCTCGGCATCTCCCTCAGCGACGGAATTCCAGCCGATCTGGTCGAGTACCTCGCGACGGCCAACGTGTACGTGAGCGTTCGCGGCCAGACCCTCCGAATCTCACCGCACGTCTACAACACCGGCGCCGACATCGACCAGCTCATTCACACGCTCGAGGAGGCGCTGGGCTGATTCCGAGGACGCGCGTCGCCGCTCACTCTTGGACATGCGCAGAGTGATCTCGGTCGAGAATGTCGCCTCATGCCGAGGCTCACGCCCCTCGGGGACGGTGATCCGACAGAGGGGGTTCTTCGGTCTTCGCCCGGGCCACGACGTCGACGAGCTGCGTGACCGCCAGCCCGACCAGGCGGTCACCGAGCTCGGCGGTCGCCTCCGACGGCCGCCCTGTGACGCCGTTCGTCGACAGCGACGCAGCCGTGTAGCCGAACACGAGACCGTCGGTGCGGTCCGGATCGTCGGCGTCGGCGACGCGGTCGAGATGCACCGTCTCAGGTGCGATCGCCATCATCACGGAGGTCTCGGCCCGGTTGGCGTGGACGTCGGCACCGTCGGCGGTCATCTCCGCTGTGAGCTCGGCGCCCAGGGTCCACCAGTGGATGACGCCGAACCGCAGATCTGGACGCTCGAGGCGGATGTGGTCCCGGGCGAGGTCCAGGGCCGCGCCGTTCCCGAAGTGTGCGTTGACCGCGAGGATCCGCCGCAGCCCCGAGCGGGCCGCCTCCGTCGCAATCGTCACGACGAGGTCCGCGAGTTGTGCTCCGGTCACGCCGATCGTCCCGGCGAGCAGCCGACCATGTCCCGCGCTCGCCCCGAAGGTGATCGTCGGCAACACGATCGTGTCCGGCACCGCCGAAGCCGTGGCCACACACAGGTGCTCAGCGATGATCGAGTCGGTCGCCGTCGGCAGATGTGGTCCGTGTTGTTCGGTCGCCCCCACCGGCAGCAGGCCGACCACCCCGTCGAGGGCGCCACCGGCGAGCTCCGGTGTGGCGTCGCGTCCCCAGCGTCGTGCGTCCATGGCCGCCACCCTAGCCAGCCGCGGGGGCGACATTCATCGTCAGACTTCTGACGGGAAACGAAATAGGGCGTTCATCGCTAGCTCTGGTGCGATATTCGTCGGCGTGGCATAGTCAGGCGGTGAATTTCACATTCGTTGGGCCTCTGCGCCGTCGGGTGACCGGCGACGTCGGGTCCAGGAGGGAGCCATCATGAGGAAGCTGCTTGCACTGCTGCTCGTGCTCGCGCTCATCGCCGCAGCATGCGGAGATGACGACGACACGGCCGCCGGCGACGACGGGGCGGACACGCCCAGCGACGACGGCACGGAAGAACCGGCCGACGACGGCACCGAGGAACCGGCCGACGACGGGTCCGAGGAGCCGATGGATGACGAGCCGTTCGTCTTCGGCGCGGCAATCGCCGAGTCCGGTGGCTTCGAGCTCTACGACAGCGAAGTCATGAAGGGCATGGAGTACGCCATCGAGCAGGTCAACGCCGCGGGCGGCATCAACGGTCGGATGGCCGAGCTCATGATCGCCGACCACATGACCGACGTCACCCAGGTGGAGGCGGTCACCGAGAGCCTCATCGCCGACGGTGCCGATCTGATCGTCACGACCGCGGACTACGACTTCGGTGCCGCGGCGGCACTGGCTGCGGCGAACGCCGGGCTCATCTCGATGGGTGGCGCCGGCGCGCCGGAGTTCGGGTACGAGGGTCTGGGCGACCTTCACTTCAACGTCTACCAGGGCACCCCCACCGAGGGCGCTGCAGCGGCCGAATGGGGCTACAACACCAAGGGCTGGTCCAACGCATTCCTCCTCGTCGACACGAGCATCGAGTATTCCACCTCGCTGTGCGACTTCTTCGAAGAGGTCTGGACCGGACTCGGCGGCTCGATCGCCGGTCGTGAGACGTTCCTCAACTCCGACGCGTCCATCAACTCCCAGGTGAGCTCGATCGCCGCATCCGATGCCGACGTGCTCATCGCATGCTCGTACCCGCCGGGTGGGGCGAGCGCCATCCGTCAGATCCGCACAGGCGGCATCGACCTTCCGATCATCGGCGGCGCCGGCTACGACGGGACCTTCTGGCTCGAGTCCACCCCGGACCTGTCGGACTTCTACTACCCGACGATGGTCTCGTCGGCCGGTGACGACCCGAACGCGGATGTGAATACGTTCCTCGAGTTCGTCGACCCGGCTGGCGGGGCGATCTACGCGCTGTTCGGCCAGCAGATCGTCGAGATCGTGGCGCGCGCCGCCGAGATGGCCGATTCCACGGACACCGAGGCGCTGGCAAGCGCCATCGAGAGCTTCACCGACGAGCCGACCCTGGTCGGTCCGACGACCTTCACCGACACCTGTCACATCCCGCTCGGCCGCAACATGGCGATCGTCGAGATTCAGGGCGGCGTCCCGTCGTTCGTCGAGTACGTGACACCGAGCCTCGTCCCCGACTCGGCCTGTTGAGCTGAGCAGGCCCGTCGGCAGCGAAGACCCGAGATGACGCAGGTCCCCTCCATGGAGTCGCCCCTCCGCCCCACAGCGGGCGGAGGGGCGGCCCTGCGAGCCGATGGAGTCTGCGTCCACTTCGCAGGGGTCAGGGCCGTCGACGAGGTCGACCTCGAGTTCCGGCAGGGAGAGATCCTCGGTCTCATCGGTCCCAACGGGGCGGGCAAGACCACCCTCGTCAACGCCCTTACGGGCTTCCAACCCCTCACCGCCGGTTCGGTGGGTCTCGACGGCATCGACGTGTCGAGATGGCCGGCCGACCGGCTGGCTCGCAACGGCGTCACGCGAACCTTCCAGGGCGTTCGCCTCTTCGCCGATCTCTCCGTGAGAGAGAACGTCGAGGTCGCCGCCCTCGGTTCGGGCGTCAACACACGCGAAGCCCGGGGCCGTGCCGACGACCTCCTCGAACTGCTCGAACTGGTCGCGCTGTCGGACCGTCTCGCCGGCGAGTTGCCCTACGGTGCGGAACGGCGCGTCGGTATCGCCCGGGCGCTAGCCACGGCACCGAACCTCGTGATGCTCGACGAGCCCGCCGCGGGCCTCAACGAGGAGGAGAGCGATGACCTCCTCGGTCGCCTGGAGACCGTGCGGGCCGAACTCGGCTGTGGCCTCCTCGTGATCGAACACGACATGCGCCTGGTGATGCGACTCTGCGACAGGCTCCACGTGCTCGACTACGGCCGGACGATCTTCCAGGGCCTCGCGGCCGAGGCCCGCCGGGACTCCCGGGTGATCGAGGCATACCTCGGCCCCGACGACGAGGGCGACGACGCATGAGTCTTCTCGTCATCTCGGACCTCACCGTCCGCTACGGCCGGACGGCCGCACTGCGAAACGTCGATCTCACCGTCGAAGAGGGCGAGATCGTCGGACTGCTCGGGCCGAACGGCGCCGGCAAGTCGACGACCCTCAACGCCATCACCGGTGTGGTCGTCCCGGCGGGTGGCACCATCGACCTCGCCGGGTCCTCCCTGCTTCATCAGGCCCCGGAACGAATCGTCCGCTCCGGCGTGGCGCTCGTCCCGGAAGGTCGGCGGATCTTCGGCTCCCTGTCCGTCGTCGAGAACCTCGAACTCGGGGCGACCGTGCGCTCCCCGGGTGGAGAGGTCGATGCCGACATCGAACGCGAGATGGAGCGATTCCCCGTCCTGCGCCGCTACCGCGACAGCCAGGCCGGAAAGCTCAGTGGTGGCGAACAGCAGATGCTCGCCATCTCGCGGGCCCTGATGAGCCGTCCCCGCCTGCTCCTTCTCGACGAGCCGTCCCTGGGCCTCGCCCCCCAGGCGGTGTCCACGGTGTTCGACGCGATCGCCGCGCTGCGCACCGAGGGAACCACCGTCCTGCTCGTGGAACAGAACGCCAAACGAACCGTCCGCCTCGCGGACCGCACCTACGTCCTGTCGAACGGCTCCGTCGTGGCGTCGGGAACACGTGAAGAGCTCGCCGACCGTGACCTGGCCGGGCTCTACCTCGGCGAAGGAGGCGACACGTGACCTTCAGCGACCTGATCCAGGACATCATCGACGCATTGACGACGGGCAGCTTCTTCGCTCTGTTCGCCCTCGGAATCGCGCTGACGTTCGGCATCATGCGCCTCGTCAACTTCGCCCACGGCGAGCTGATCATGGCCGGCGCCTACGCCGTCTACTTCGCCCAGGATCTGCCGTGGCCACTCATCGTCATGATCGGGGTCGGCACCTCGATCGTGCTGTCGCTAATGGTCGAACGACTCGCGTTCCGGCCCGTGCGCAAGGGCAGTCCAGCCACCTTGCTCATCACCTCGTTCGCGGTCAGCTTCGCCCTCCAGAGCCTCGCCCGGCTCATCTTCACGACCCTGCCGAAGTCCGCCGACATCAACCCCGTCTTCCGGAAGTCCTTCGAGGTCGGCGATGTTCGGATCAGCTGGCTATCGGTGATCACCATGATCACCACCGCTGTCCTGCTCGGCGGGCTCGCCCTTTTCCTCAACCGGACCCGCACGGGCACCCAGATGCGAGCTGCCGCCGAGGACTTCGGGATGGCGCGCCTGTGTGGTGTCCCCGCCAACCGGGTCATCGCCGGGTCCTTCGCGATCGCAGGTCTCCTCGCCGGTGCCGGGGCCGTTCTGCTCGTGGCCCAGACCGGGAGCATCTCGATCGGCATGGGTCTCACGCCGGTCCTGTTCGGCTTCACCGCCGCCACGATCGGTGGCCTCGGCAGCCTCTCGGGCGCCGTCGTGGGCGGGTACGTCCTCGGCGCGGCGAGCGTCACCCTCCAGAACGTCCTGCCGTTCGAACTCGGCGGGTACCGCGATGCCTTTCTCTTCCTGGCGGTGTTCGCTCTGCTCGCTCTCAAGCCAGGCGGCCTGTTCCGTGTCGCCGCGTTCGAGGAGCGGGTGTGACGGCGCGACTGTTCGGTCGCATCGGCGCCCTGTGGGTGCTGATCATCGCTGCGACCTACATCGGCTCGCTCGGCGGGACGTCGCTCGATCGCGCCGTCATCAACGGCCTGATACTGATGACGGTCGGCGTCGGGATCAGCATCTTCGTCGGGACCTCGGGCGTCTTCTCGTTCGGCCACATCGCCTTCATGGCCATAGGTGGCTACACGGCCGCGATCTTGACGATGTCGGACCGTCAACAGGGCCTCCAACTCGACGAGCTCCCGAACCTCGTCGGCGACGTGCGACTGAACCCCGTCGCCGCCACCATCGTGGCCGGATGTGTCGCGGCGATCGTCGCCGCGGTCGTCGCGATACCGCTCATGCGTCTCGGCGGACTGGCGGCCAGCCTCGCAACCGTTGCGCTGTTGATCACGGTGCGGGTGGTCTTCCAGAATTGGGAGCGCTTCACCCGGGGCAACCGCGGCCTCATCCTCGACGCCACCAGGCCGTCCCGTGAGTCGATCCTGGTGTGGTGCCTGATCGCCGTGGCTGTCGCCGCGGTGTTCCGGGTCTCGCCGATCGGTCGCCGGCTCGCCGCGTCACGCGAGGACGAACCCGCCGCCCGGGCCCTGGGTGTGCGGGTCTGGTGGGAACGCGGCGTCGCCTGGGTCCTGTCGGCGTTCATCGTCGGCGTCGGCGGAGCCCTCTTCGCGTTGTTCTTCCGCAACATCAACCCCGACAGCTTCTACATCTCGCTCACCTTCACGGTCCTCGCAATGCTCGTCGTCGGAGGTCTCAAGAGCCTCTCGGGGGCCGTGGTCGGCGCGATCACCCTCACCGTCGTGCTCGAAACGCTCCGTGAAGTCGAGCGGGGGATGAGCATCGGTGGCTGGGAGATCCCGAGCCGCAACGGGGTCTCCGAGCTCGGACTCGCAACCGTGCTCCTCCTCATCCTCATCACCAGGCCCGACGGCCTGCTCGGCGTGCGCGAGCTGCGACTACCGGCCCGCGCCACGGCGGTGTTCTCCAAGGGCGGATCCGTCACCGGGTCCGCCCCCGACGAAACCCCTGTTTCACCCGATTCTCCCGAATCCCATGACTCTCCGGAGGCCCCTGATGGACACCCTGCGATCGATCGCTGACGACCACACCGCACTCGCCGAACGACTCCGTAGCGAGGGCGTGAAGTGGGCGTTCGGCGCCTGGTCCGACATCGCCGGTCGTCCCAAGGGCAAGGTCGTCCCGATCGACAACCTCCCCGGCATGCTCGCCGGTTCCGAGCGCTACACGCCCCGCGGCATGGGCAACCTCGGCGAGATGAACCCCAACGAGGAGGAGTCGGTGGGAATACCCGACCCCGCGAGCGTGCGGATCCTCCCGTGGGACCCGACGGTGGCCTTCTTCGCCGCCAACCTCGTCTTCGCCGGCAAGGAGCCCTTCTCCAACTGCCCGCGGTCCATCCTCCAGAGCGTCCTGGACCGCCTCGAGGCCGACGGTAGGCGCTTCATGCTCGGCGTCGAGGTCGAGTTCCATATCTTCCAGCGCGACAAACTCCCCGAGCTCGTTCCGCTCGCGGCGTCCAACCTTCTGTACCCGACCCCCGCCTACGACATCGAGTCCACCATGGACTCGATGCCGGTCCTCACCGAGATCGCCGAACACATGCAGGCCGCCGACCTCGGCCTGTTCAGCTTCGACCAGGAGGGCGGCTCGGGCCAGTACGAACTGGACTTCACCCACGCCGAGGTCACCGACATGTGTGACCGGCTGATGTTCCTGCGCCTGCTCCTCCGCCACGTGGCCAAGAACCACGACGCAGTCGTGTCGTTCATGCCGAAGCCTTCGCATGACTCGTGGGGCTCGGGAGCGCACATGAACATGAGCCTCGAGGACATCGAGACCGGTGAGAACCTCTTCATCGAGGGAACCGGAGAGGACCGTTGCTGGACGCCCATGGCCATGTCGTTCGCCGCCGGACTGCTCCGCCACGCGAACGCACTCGCAGCGCTCACCTGCCCGACCGTCAACTCCTACAAGCGTCTGGTGCCGCGCCTCTCGGACGGATCGGTCTCGTGGGCCCCGGTGTGGGCCGAGTACGGCACCAACAACCGTTCCTGCATGCTTCGCCTGCCGGGCAACCGCCCCGCCATCGAGAATCGCACCGTCGACACGTCGGCCAACATGTACATCGCGTCGGCCTTCTCCCTCGCAGCCGGACTCGAAGGAATCGCCCTCGGCCTCGACCCGGGTGAGGCCGTGAAGGACAACGCCAGTTGGCGCGACGAGTCCTCGGGTCCGAAGGGGCGGCGCATCCCGCGCAACCTGCTCGAGGCCATCGAGGCCTTCGAGGACGACCCACTCGTCCACGAGACGTTCCCGGCGCCGTTCGTGCGTGACTACATCGCCATGCGCCGCGGCGAGTGGAACGAGTACCACGAGAAGGTCAGCCCGTGGGAGTTCGACCGGTACTTCGAGAACACCTGAGCGGAGGAGACAACATGCGAGTTCTCTACGTCAGCCCGATGGTCGGCGACACCAATCCGGCGATCGACGCGATCGGTCTCGGACTTCAGAGCGTCCTCACCGGCGCCGGGATCGAGATGCGGACGCTCGGGGCCGATTTCCGTGAACCCGACTGCGTCGGGCGCACCGGCGAGGCCGTGCGCGCCGGTGTGGAGGCGGGTGTCGACGGCATCTGCTTCTACGCGCTCGACCCGTCGGGCCCAGCTGAAGACGTTGCGTTCGCCCGGTCGGCGGGCATCCCGGTGTTCAGCTTCGTCCGTCCGCTGTTCCCGGTGAACGTCGCAGTGCTGTTCCCCAACTTCAACCACGGCGTCCTCATGGCTGAGTGGCTGCTCGACCGCCTCGAGGCCCCGCGGGTCGCGATCATCGGCGGGCCCGACACCCCCGACGACTCCGAAGAGGTCGCCGGGCTCCTCTACACGTTCGGCCGCAACGGAGCGGAGGTCGTGAACGACCCGACCGACCCGTCGTGGTGCAACCTCACCGACATCGCCGCCGGTGGGACCGAGATCACCAAGCGTGCACTCGCGGAGTTCGACGACCTCGACGTGCTCATCCCCTACAACGACGAGACCATGCTCGGAGCGCTCGCAGCCTTCGACGAGGTCGGGCGACCCGACGACCTGACGGTCATCTCCCGCAACGGATCCCCCGACGCGGTGCAGATGGTGCGACTGGGCCGCTCGCAGGGAACCTGGGACCTCGATGCCTCGGGGATCGGCACGACGCTGGGCGATCTCGTCGTGCGCCACCTCGAGGGCGACCCGCTCGACGGCTTCCTCGGCATGAGCCCGGTCGGCAGGATGATCGAAGCCGCCAACGTCGACACCTGGCTCCCCTGGGACGAGCGGATCGCCGTCACCGATTTCGTCTTCGGGCTCGAGTGAGGGCCGCGCCGTGATGGCGCAGAACACCGGACGACAACCGACCATCCGATAGGGGAACAGACGTGAGAGTGCTCTACGTGAACGCCATGAACTACGGGGCCAACGCCGGGGTCGACGCGATTGCGCACGGCCTCGATCACCGCCTCACCCAGGCCGGGATCGAGATGAGGGTCCTGACCGAGGACTTCCGCGAGCCCGAGTGGCTCGAGCGCCAGTCGGCCGCCGTCGATGCAGGGGTCGAAGCCGGCGTGGACGGAATCGTCGTCTACGTCCTCGACGACCACAACCCCGCGGAGGCCGTCGGGAGAGCCACCGCGGCGGGGATCCCGGTTTTCACACTGGAGCGGCCCCGCTTCGCCGTCGAGGGGTGTGTCGTGTACCCCAACTTCAACCACGGCGTCTACATGATGGAGTACCTCGCGACCATCCTCGAACCGGGTGCGCGGGTCGGCGTGCTCGGCGGCCCTGACGTCGTCGACGACATCGAACTGCTGTTGGGCATCCGCCACGGGATCGAGGCATCGGGCCTCCACCTGGTCAACGACCCCGAGGACCCGAGGTACAAGAACATCTCGGACGTGGCCGAGGGTGGCTACGAGAAGACGATGAATCTCCTGGCTGATTTCGACGACCTGGCGGGCGTCGTCCCCTACAACGACGAGACGATGCACGGCACTCTGCGGGCACTGCGCGAGACCGGACGGCTCGGCACAGTGAAGACGGTGTCCCGCAACGGCACTCCCAAAGCGGTCGAGGCGATCCTCGCCGGTGAACACCACGGAACCTGGGACCTCGACTGCCCCGGGATCGGCGCCACGGTCGGCGATCTCGTCGTGCGGCACCTCGTCGACGGTGAGGCTCTCGACGGCTACTGCGCCGCCAGTCCGATCGGGAGGATGATCTCGCCCGAGAACGCAGGCGCGTGGATCCCGTGGCCCGAGCGCATCCCCTACGAGGCGCTCCGTGAGGGTCTCTGAGACCCCGCTGAGGTGGAGGTCGAGATCCTCGTCGGGCGACCGATGTAGCTTCGGTTCCTCCATACCGGAATGCCGACGAGGCTGACGTGCTCGACGAGACCGACAAGAAGATCGTGCGGCTCCTCCAGAAGAACGCCCGCACACCCAACACCGAGATCGCGCGGAAGCTCGGCGTCGCCGAGACCACGGTCCGGAACCGGGTCACGCGGATGCTCGACGAGGACCAGATCAAGATGATCGCCGTCGTCAACCCCGACGCCACCGAGGCGACCATCTCCGCCTTCCTCCTCGTGGCCGTGCGGCCCGCTGACCTGGACACTGCGTCCGAACACCTCCACGACCGGCCCGAGGTCAGGTATCTGGGTCTGACGCTCGGGGGGAGCCAGCTGATGGTCGAGGCGTTCTTCCGGGACCACGGCCACCTGCTCGAGTTCCAGAACGAGGTCCTCGGCGGCCTCGACGGCATCGGAGCGATCGAGACGCTGCTCGTCGTGCGCGTGGCCAAGTTCTCCTACGAATGGGAGATCTGAATGCAGTTCCCGCTCACCATCGCCGATCACCTCCACCGTGCGGTCACCGTCTTCGGTGACCGCGTCGGTGTCGTGGACGAGCCGTCGCCACCCGGCGGTGGGCTCGGCGAGCTGACCTACCGACAGGTCGGAGAGCACGCGGCCGCGCAGGCGGCCGGGCTCGACGCCCTCGGAGTCGGACCGGGCGAGCGGGTGGCCATCGCCAGCCAGAACGCCGCGCGGCTACTCATCAGCATCCTCGCCGTGCCCGGGTCCGGGCGCGTGCTGGTCCCGATCAACTTCCGTCTCCGGCGTGACGAGATCGCCTTCATCGTCGAGCACTCGGGATCGACGGTCCTGCTGCACGACGAGGAGATGAGCGACGTCGTCGCCGGCCTCCCCGTCGCACGATCGATCAGCCTCGGTACGGCCACCGACCCGGAGCTGTACCGCTTCGGTGTGGAACCCGAACCGTGGTCGGATCCCGACGAGAACGCGACGGCGACCATCAACTACACGAGCGGGACCACCGCCCGCCCGAAGGGCGTCGAGTTGACCCACCGCAACCTGTGGCTCAACGCCGCCGTGTTCGGTTGGCAGGCCGGCGTGTGTGAGGCAGACGTCTACCTGCACACCCTTCCGATGTTCCACTGCAACGGCTGGGGCATGCCCTTCGCCACCGCGGCTATGGGTGTTCCGCAAGTCGTGCTCCGCAAGGCCGACGGAGCGGAGATCCTGCGGCGCGTCGAACGCCACGGCGTGACGCTCCTGTGTGGTGCGCCCACCGTCGTGTCGCTCGTTCTCGACGCGGCCGCGCAGTGGGACAGCCCGATCCCCGGCGCCGGCCGCACCCGGATCGTCGTCGCCGGAGCCCCGCCCCCGACCCGGGTCGTCGAGCGCGTCGCGACCGATCTCGGCTGGGAGTTCATCCAGCTCTACGGGCTAACCGAGACAGCGCCCCTGTTGACCTTGAACCGGTCCCGCACGGAGTGGGCGGACTGGAGCGAAGGGGAACGGGCCGCCGCACTCGTGAAGGCCGGTCCGCCCTCGCTCGGCGTCCAGTTGCGCATCGACGACAGCGGCGAGGTTCTCGCCCGCTCCAACGTGGTGATGAAGGGCTACTGGCATCAACCCCGCGACACCGCCGAGGCGACGCGGGACGGCTGGTTCCACACGGGCGATCTCGGTTCGATCGACGACGACTCGTACGTGACGATCGCAGACCGGCTCAAAGACGTGATCATCACAGGCGGCGAGAACGTGAGCTCCGCCGAGGTCGAGGATGCGCTTGCGGACCACCCCGCCGTCGCCGAGTCCTGCGTGATCGGCGTTCCCGACGAGAAGTGGGGCGAGACGGTCAAGGCCCTCGTTGTCGCCCGACCGGGGATGGCGGTGACCGGCGAGGAGATCATCGCCTTCGCCAAGTCGAAGCTGGCCGGCTACAAGTGCCCGACGTCGGTGGAGATCCGAGACTCCCTGGAGCGGACCGCCACGGGAAAGCTGAAGAAGGCCGCGATTCGTGCCCCCTACTGGCACGAATCGCGGCCTTCTTCAGCTTTCCCGTGGCG
>JAVJTC010000043.1 GCA_040219085.1 Acidimicrobiales bacterium | reverse complement strand
CGGCCGGTGCGGGCTACTGGCTGTGGCGCGAGCGCACGAAGCCGGCGCCGCCCCCCAAGTCGTGGTTCGACGCTCTCGTCACACGTGGCGCGCCTTCTTGGCGGCTACGACTGCCAGCACGATGAGGGCGATGACGAGGATCCGCTTCTTCATGGTCGCGCAGCGTAGGCCGCGGTCCTGACGGGCCTGTAGGTTCGGCCTCCCCCGGGAGGTGTCCGAGTACCTGGTGGGCTCCGCCGCCTTCAAAGCGGTTGGGACGGGCGATCCCCGTCCGGCGGGTTCGATTCCCGTCCACCTCCGCCACTCTCCTCGCCGTCCACGCGGCCTGCGGACCTCCTAGTGTGGGTCCATGAAGAAGATCCTGCTGATCGTCGTCGCAGCGGCGCTGATCGCCCTCCTCGTCCGCAAGGTCACAGAGGTCTGATCCGCCGACCACGGCCCCTGCTTCCCCTCCGCAACTGACGCTTCCCCGCGACCAGCCAACGGAGAGGAGGCGACCGTGTTCGCCTGCTTCACAACGAAGGGAGGGTCGGGTTGCACCGTCTTCTCGGCCCTGACTGCACTCGCGCTCGCCCGTACCGGCGACGGTCCCGGCGTCCTGGCGGTGGATCTCGGCGGTGATCTACCCGCCGCCCTGGGCATCGCCGATCCGGCCGGCCCCGGCCTCGCTGAGTGGCTGGGGGCAGAGGAGGACCCACCTCCGGACGCACTGGCCCGCCTCGAGGTCTCCGCCCGCCCGGGTCTGTCCCTGCTGCCCCGCGGCGCCGTCGCCATCACGGTGTCGTCGCGCGCCGCGCTGCTCACCCGCCACCTCCTTTCCGATCCGCGCCCCGTGGTCGTCGATGTCGGCAACATCGCGTCGGCGGACCTGGCCGATGCCGCCGCCGCGCTACGGCGGGCCTTCGTGGCCGCCGCGTCCCGGGCCTGGCTGGTCACCCGACCCTGCTATCTGGCGCTGAGGGCCTCGCGGGGATCGGGGGCGGTCCCCGACGGTGTCGTGGTGATGTCCGAACCCGGTCGGGCGCTCGGCGCCGCCGATGTCGCCGATGTCATCGGCGCGCCGGTGGTCCTCGAACTCGACGTGGATCCGGCCATCGCCCGCGCCGTCGATGCCGGACTCCTGGGCACCCGCATCCCCCACGGGGCGCGACGCGTGCTCGAGCGGGCACTGGCGACGACATGAACGCGTCCATCGTCGCCGAGTTGCACGACGACCTCGCCGCCGAGCACGCGCCCGTGGACCCCGAACGGCTCATCTCGGAGGTTGCCCGGCGCCGTCCGCTGCTGGGAGAGGACGAACGGGCCCGAGTCGTGGCCGACGTCCTCGCCCGGGTGGGAGGTCTGGGCCCCCTCGAGGTCCTGCTCGCCGCGCCCGACGTGAGTGAGGTGATGGTCAATGGTCCGGGCCCGGTGTGGGTCGAGCGGGCCGGGCGGGTCGAGCGCACGTCGATCGAGCTCGACGCCGCGACGATCGGGATCGTGATCGAGCGGATCGTGGGACCGCTCGGGTTGCGCGTGGACCGCTCCGTCCCCATCGTCGACGCCCGCCTCGGTGACGGTTCGCGCGTGTGCGTCGTCGTGCCGCCGCTCGCCGTGGACGGGCCCTACGTGACCATCAGACGTTTCGCCCCGCTCCCGCTCACCGTGGCCGACTTCACCGGACCGGAGGTGGCCGCGCAACTCGGTCGGGCCGTGGCCCGACACCGCAACATCGTGGTGACCGGAGGGACCGGTGCCGGCAAGACCTCACTGCTGAACGCCCTCGCCGCGGAGGTCGACGACGGCGAACGCATCGTCACGGTGGAGGACGCGGCCGAACTCGCGCTGGACCACCCTCATGTCGTGCGACTCGAGGCCCGGCCGGCCAACGTGGATGGCGTCGGCGAGGTCTCCATCCGTCGCCTCGTGCGGACGGCGCTGCGCATGCGGCCCGACCGCTTCGTCGTGGGTGAGGTCCGCGGCCCGGAGGCGCTGGACATGGTCCAGGCGATGAACACCGGTCATGAGGGTTCGCTCACCACCTGCCACGCCAACAGTCCCACCGATGCCCTCCGTCGCCTGGTGACGATGATCGTCGCGGCCGACGCCAACCTGACCGTGGAACTCGCGACCGAGCACGTGCTCGCGTCGCTGGACCTGTTCGTCCACGTCGAGCGGCGCGGCGACGGGGCGCGCCGGGTGAGCGCCGTCGCCGAGGCGTCCCGGGAGCGGGGCATCCACGTCGTGTGGAAGGCCGACGGGTGAGAGCGCCCACCCCGCAGGTGCTGAGGGCGCACGTACGGGCCGGCTCCCTGGTCGACACTCTGCGCCCGGGTGCCGCCCGGGCGTCCACGCCGCGCACCGTGCTGCACCGGCTCGGGATCGAGACGGAACCACGCGAAGTGATCGTGACGGCCGGGGCCGCACTCGCCGCCGCCGGAGTGGTCGGCGCCGGCATCGCCGGCGTCCCGGGCGCGCTCGGCGGCGTCTTGCTCCTCATGGTCGCCGCCGTCATCACAGCCTGGACGCTGCGGGACAGGGGTGAGCGGCTGTCGGCGGCGGCGATCCCCGACCTCGTCGAGGCGATGGCGCGGTCACTGCGGTCGGGGGCCTCACCGCCGACCGCGCTCGTCGAGGCGCGCGCGGCGGTGTCTGCGCCGCTCCGCCGGGACCTCGACCCGGTCGTGACCGAGCTACGCGCAGGGGTTTCGTTCGCGGAGGCGCTCGCCCGGTGGCGTGACCGCCGACCGGGTGCGGAGGTCCGTCTCGCCGTCGCCGCGCTGACGCTCGGTTCGAGCGGCGGCGGTGATCGTGCCCGCGGTCTGGACGGTGTCGCCGCGACGCTGCGGGAACGCCAGGCGATCGATGGGGAGATCGGGGCCTCCTCCGCGCAGGCCAAGGCATCGGCCGCTGTGGTCGCGCTGTTGCCCCTCGCGTTCGCAGTGTTGGGATCGGTCGGCGGTTCCGGTGTCGCCGACACGCTGTTGGGCACCGCGGTCGGCAGGGTCTGTCTCGTCGCAGGTCTCGCTCTGGACGCGGCCGGGGCGGTGTGGATGCACCGGATCGTGCGGGACGCGCGGTGATCCCGTGGATCGCCCTGGTGGTGGTCGGGTGCGGCGCCGTGGTGGGCGTGCGCACCCGACCCGCCCCGGGACGCCGCCCCCCGCAGCGAACCGCGAGCGGCCCGACACCACCGAGGCCGGGTCTGGCGGCGGGACTCGGCCGCCGCTGTCGGCGCGTCGCCGGTCGTCCCCCGGATCCGGATGGGGACCGGCGGACCGGGAGGTCGGTGCTCGCCGGTGTCCTCGTCGCGCCGCTCGGCCTGCCCGCCGGCGCCGCTGCGGCGCTGGGGGTCTACGGGCTCGACGTCCGACGGCGCAGGCGCGAGGCGCGGCGCGCCGCCGACACCGTGCGCGCGGAACTACCCGACGTGGTGGACCTGCTCCTCGCTGCCGTCTCGGCGGGGCTGTCGGTCACGGCGGCCATCGAGGTGGTGGCCGGTCTCGCGGAAGGTCCCGTGTCGCGCGCGCTGGGGGAGACGGTGTCACGATCCCGGCACGGCGACGTGGTCTCCGCGCTCGAGGCGATCCCCGACCTCCTCGGCGAGTCCGTCCGCCCGCTCGCACGTGTCCTCGTCGACGGCCTGCGCCACGGGGCACCGGTCATCGCCGGTCTCGAGCGCCTCAGCCGTGACGGTCGCGCGGAGCGCCGCCGCCGCGGCGAGATCCGGGCCCGCCGTACGAGCGTGCGTCTCGTCTTCCCGCTGGTCGTGTGCCTGCTCCCCGCGTTCGCGCTCCTCACCGTCGTGCCGGCCCTCGTCGCCTCGCTCGAGGTCCTCGGCGCTTGAAGCCCTCGGCGCCCCCACTTCCCCGCGAACTCTCACAGCGAAGGGAAACACCTCGTCATGACAACCGAAGACTCACCTGCAATCCCGGACCGCCTGCGGCGCCTGCTCACATCGCTGCGGTCGACGTCGGCGCAGACCACCGCGGAGTACGCCCTCGTGCTTCTCGGTGCTGCCACCGTCGCGATGCTCCTCGTCGCGTGGGCGGGCGAGAGCAACCGCATCGGCGCGCTCTTCGATGCGGTGATGCGGTCCATCACCGGGCTCGTCGCGTGAGGCATCGGCGGGGAGGCGAGCGGGGGCAGTCCACCGTGGAGTTCGCGCTCGTTCTCCCCGTCGTGGCCCTGGCGGCGCTGCTCGTGGTGCAGGTCGGGCTGGTCGTCCACGCCCGGATCATGACCACTCACGCCGCGCGGGAGGCGGCCCGGGTGGTGGCGATCCACAATGATGCGGGCGCCGCCCGTTCCGCTGCGCTGGGTGCGGCGGACCTCGACCCTGCCCGGCTGACGGTGTCGGTCTCGGGTTCGGCCTCGCCCGGTTCGGACGTGACGGTGACGGTCACCTACCGGGCCCCCACCGAGGTGCCCCTCGTCGGAGCGCTGCTCGACGACGTCGTCCTCACCGACTCGGTGACGATGCTGGCCGAGGGGTGAGCCGGACCGCCTCAGTCGAGGATCCGGGCGAGTAGCGCGAGCGCGCCCGCCTTGTCCAACGGGTCGTTCCCATTTCCGCACTTCGGTGACTGAACACAGGAGGGGCAGCCGTCGTCACAGCCACAGGCGGCGATGACGTCGCGGGCCGCGGCGAGGTGGCGGTCTGCCGCCTCGTACCCCAACTCGGCGATCCCCGCTCCGCCCGGGTAGCCGTCGTAGACGAAGATCGTCGGGAGTCCCGTGTCGGGATGCAGGGCGATCGAGACGCCACCCACGTCCCAACGGTCACAGATCGTGAACAGGGGCAGGATGCCGATCGCCGCGTGTTCGATCGCGTGGAGGGTGCCGCCCAGGGCGCCGTCGCCCAAACCCGCCGCCTCCACGAGGTCGTCGTCGACCGTGTACCAGAACGCCCGCGTCGCCAGGCGCTGCAGGGGCAGATCGAGAACGTGGTTGCCGAGGATTCTGCGGCTGCGGACCTCGCGACGCTGATAGCCGGTGACATGGGTGCGGACCTCGACCGAGCCGAGGCAGAGTTCCGCCCGGCCCGCACGTCGGGTGGACTCGGTACCCGTCACGACGATGGTCGTGTCCGACCGTGCCTGGGTGTACTCGTCGCCGTCGCACGGTTCGACGACGGCCTCGCGCCCGTCGAGGTCGAGGGTCTGGACGCGGTATGTCGCTCCGCGGTGGAGGTAGATGGCACCGTCGTGCACCGAGGTGTGCGAGCGCGCCTCGTCGACGGTGCCGATCAGCGTCCCGTCGCTTGTGACGATCCTCACTTCGCCCGCGGAGCCGCTGCGCAGGCTCAGGTTGGTCCCCGGTCGGCCGTGTCCCGTCCACACGGCGAAGGGGCCGGCGGCGCGTCGCCTGGTCCGTAGCTGGTCGTCGCACACCAGGCGGCGCACGCCGTCGTCGAGCATGCCGGGCCACCAGCGTTCGTCGTCGTGGCTGAGCGGTGCCTCGAACGCGGCGCAGGCGAGGTGGGGATCGAGGACGAAGGGATTGGCGAGGTTGACGACCGCCGGCTCGGGTGGCCGTGAGAAGACCTCGTGGGGGTGCTCGACGAGCCACCGGTCCAGCTGGTCCTCGCCGGCGACGAGCACGGCGATGGACTCGCCGCTGGACCTGCCGGCACGACCGGCCTGTTGCCACATGGCGGCGATGGTCCCGGGGAATCCGTTGAGGACGCACGCGTCGAGGCCGCCGATGTCGACGCCGAGCTCGAGCGCGCTCGTTGCGACCACCGCGGAGACCGTGCCGGCGGCGAGTTCGTCTTCGATCGCCCGGCGCTCCTCGGCGAGGTAGCCACTGCGGTACGAGCGGACCTCGTCGGCGCGGCCGGGGATGCGACGCCGGATGTCGGCCGCAACGAGTTCCGTGCCCTTGCGGCTGCGACAGAAGGCGATGGTCCTGTGGCCGGCGTCGACCAGGTCCGCCACGGCGGCACCCGTCTCGCTGTTGGCCGAAGACCGCACGCCGCTGGCGGGGTCGAGGACCGGCGGGTCGAGCAGGGCGAACATCCGGGGTCCACGCGGCGAGCCGTCGCCGTCGACGGACGTGACCGCGTTCCCGCAGAGGTCGGCCGCGAGCCGGGCGGGTTCGCCGATGGTCGCGGAGGTGAACGCGAAGGTGGGCTCGGTGCCGTGCAGGGCGCAGATGCGGGCGAGCCGGCGCAGGACGTGTGCCGTGTGGGTCCCGAAGACGCCCCGCAGGACGTGGAGCTCGTCGACGATGACGTAGCGCAGCCGTGCGAGGAAACGCCCCCAGCGGGGGTGGTTCGGCAGTATCGACGAGTGGAGCATCTCGGGGTTCGTCAACACGACGTCGGCGTTGGTGCGCAGCCAACCCCGTTGTTCGCCGGCGGTGTCGCCGTCGTAGGTGGCCACCACGGATCGGGACGGCAGGATCCGGGCGAAGGACCGCAGCTGGTCCTGGGCCAGGGCCTTCGTCGGGTAGATCGCCAGAGCCGTACCGGGGTCGTCAGCGCCGACCGCCTCGGCCACGGGGATCTGGTAACACAGCGACTTGCCCGACGCCGTGCCCGTGGCGACGACGACCGAGGTTCCCGCGCGCAACAGGTCGACCGCCTCGGCCTGGTGGCTCCACAGCTCGTCGACACCGGCCCGGGCGAGCAGCGCGGGGTCGACCGGAGTCTCGGGGCGTCCGTGGCGCGCCGGTCGCGCGGGGAGGTGCTCGACGTGCACGAGACGCCCGTCGTCGGCGAGCCGGCCGATGACGTCGTCGAGGGTGCTCGTGGTGAGAGCCACCGGCCCTCCAGTCGCCGCGGGAAGTTCCGTCAGCGTAATTACATTCCCGGGGTTCCGCCCAGCCCGGCCCGCCTCCCCGGAGCCGGTACGGTTGTGCGGGCGCACATCGCGGCGCTGCCGGACACGGAGGACGGAGTGGACCCGACGTTCAGGATCTCGGAGAGTGGGCCGTGGACCGTCCTCCACGTCCACGGTGAGATCGACATGGCCAGTGCCCCCGCCGTGCGACGCGCGGTCGTCGACCTGGTCGGCGGCGGCATCCGGTGGCTCGTGCTCGATCTCGGCGACGTCGGTTTCGTGGATTCCACCGGCCTGGGCGTGCTCGTGGGTGCGCTCAAGCGGGTGACATCGGCCGCAGGGGAGATGACGGTCGTCTGTGGCCGCGAGAACATCCTCGAGTTGTTCCGCATGACCCGGCTCACCGCTGTCTTCGCCATCTACGACGACGTCGCCTCGGCCTGCGAGCGGGTTCCGAGCTCGCCCGACGCGGAGGTGCCACCGCGTTGAGTCACGTAGAGTTGCATGTTCCCGCCCGTCCCGAATACCTGTCGCTCGTGCGCGCCGTGGTGGCTGCCGCCGCGGATCTCGAACCGATGCGCCGCGACGAGCGCGTCGACGACCTGCGTCTGATCGTCTCGGAGGCCACGACGAACGCGATGGAGGCCCACACCCGGGTGGACAGCGACGAGCGGGTGCTGATCCGCCTCGACCTCGGTGAGGACCGGATCGAGGTGGAGGTCACCGATCGGGGGGCGGGCTTCGAGCCCGACGCCCTGGAGACCCTTCCCCACGTCAGCTCGCCGGACCGTCTGGACTTCGAACGCGGCCTCGGCATCCCGCTCATGCGGGTGCTCGCGGACCATCACGAGATCCGCAGCTCGGAGAAGGGGACGGCGGTTCGTCTCGTCGTCTACACCTCGCGGCACCGCCCTGAGCCGTCGACGATCGTCGATGGATGACGCGGCGCGCCCGGCGGCGCAACCGAAACCCGACGAGTTGCTGGCCCTCGACGGGGTGACCACAGAGCTCTTCGAACTCCTCCGTGACTGGTTCGCCGTGGAGTCCGTGGTGTCACTCGATCTGACGTCGATCGATTCGGCCGTGGCCGAGCTCGGCGATCCACAGATGATCGCCGCCATGGCGATGCGCAAACTGCAGGCTCTGAACCTGATCGCCACCCCCGGCGTGAGGACCTCCACCGACGTCGTCATCGCCATCATCCAGGACCTGGACCGGGCCCTGCTCCAGGCGCCGTCGATGGCGCTGAGCGTCCAGGCGTCCTCGACCGACTGGGACCGGGCCCTCGCTGACCTCGCCGATCTCGATGACGCGATGCCGGAGGCGCCGGGCGACGGAGATTCCGACGACAGCTCCGACGTGGACGACTTCGACCTGGCAGTGGTGCACTTCCGGGAACTGCACCATGCGGTGCACCTCGCGCTGGAGGCGGTGGTCAGGGGCTCGGACGGAGAGATCCGCTACTTCGAGTGAGACCGGTACCGTGTCGTGTCGACGCTGAGCGAGGCATGGATTGGCTGGCGAGACCCCACTTTCTGATCTGACGTTCCTCGGGCGCGACAGCGCGCTGGCCCGCTACATCGGGCGACCGGTCAATCGCTTCCTGGCTGTCGAGGCGGCCGGCGGCATCCTTCTCCTGGTGGCGACCGTGGCCGCGCTCGTGTGGGTCAACTCGCCCGCCCAGGGTTCCTACTTCGACTTCTGGGGAGCGTCGGTCGACATCGCCGTCGGCGGCGTCGAGGTCTTCGCCGATCCGCTCGGAGCGCTCGTCAACGACGCGCTCATGGCTCTGTTCTTCTTCGTCGTCGGACTCGAGATCAAACGCGAGCTCGTCACCGGTCAGCTCCGCAACCCCCGGGCCGCGGCACTCCCGGCCATCGCCGCAGTGGGCGGGATGATCGTCCCCGCGCTGATCTACACCGGCTTCAACATCGGGGGCGACTTCGCCGACGGCTGGGGCATCCCCGTCGCGACCGACATCGCGTTCGCTGTCGGGGTGGTGTCGCTACTCGGGACGCGGATCCCCCGGGCCCTGAAGCTGTTCCTGCTGACCCTCGCGATCGTCGACGACGTCCTCGCGATCCTCGTCATCGCCGTCTTCTACACGGACAACCTCGCGTTCGGCTGGCTGGCGACCGCGGCGGGTCTGCTGGTCCTTGTGCAGATCATGAAGCGCCTGCGCATCTGGGCCATCCCGGCCTACGTGCTCGTCGGCGCGTTCGTGTGGTGGGCGACGCTCAAGTCCGGCGTCGAGGCCACCATCGCCGGCGTCTCTCTCGGCCTCATGACCCCGGCTCGACCTCTGCAGACCGAGGACGAGGCCCGACGGGTGGCGGAGTGGCTGAGGGACAAGGCCGAGGTGTTCCTCGTCGACGTGAGGTGGGCGAACTTCAACATCGTCGAGTCACGATCGGTGGCCGAGCGACTCGAGACCGCTCTGCATCCCTTCACGGCCTACGTGATCATCCCGCTGTTCGCGCTCGCCAACGCGGGTGTCGTGCTCTCCAACGACGTGCTGCGGGGAGCGGTGTCCTCGCGGGTCACTCTCGGCGTGGCCTTCGGACTCGTGATCGGCAAGACCATCGGCGTCACCGCGTTCACGCTGCTCGCCGAGCGTCTCCGTATCGCCACCAGGCCTCGCTCGATGACCCGAATCCATCTCCTCGGTCTGGCCATCGTGGCGGGGATCGGCTTCACGGTCTCCATCTTCGTCACCACGCTCGCCTTCGAGGGCGACAGGGAGCCGATCGAGGCGGAGGTGGCCGCGGGCGAGGTCTTCGAGGTCGCCCGGGACCTCCCCGAAGGCGGGGAGGTCGCGGCGGGCGAAGAGGCCGAGCTGGCCCGCGCCGCCGACGAGGCGAAGATCGGGATCCTCGCGGCATCGACGGTCGCCGCGGTGGTCGGTCTCGGGGTGCTGGCGCAGGCGGCGAAGCGGCACGGCCACGCCGATCGTGAGGACCGCTGACCGCCACGCCTTGACATTTTCGTCCGGGTGCCTCATACCCTTCGACTCGTGCCAACCTCCCTCGTCATCGTCGAGTCCCCCGCCAAGGCCCGCACCATCGCGGGCTACCTCGGCGACGGTTTCGTCGTCGAGTCGTCGATCGGACACGTCCGTGATCTGCCCGGTAGCGCAGCGGAGGTCCCCGCCAGCCACAAGGGCGAGACGTGGGCGCGGCTGGGGATCGACACGGAGAACGACTTCAAGCCGCTCTACGTCGTCAACGCCGACAAGAAGGACCAGATCCGCAAGCTGAAGAAGCTGCTCGCCGACGCCGACGAGCTCTACCTCGCGACTGATGAGGACCGCGAGGGTGAGGCGATCGCGTGGCATCTCCTCGAGGTGCTCTCGCCGCCGGAGAAGGTCGTCGTCAAACGCATGGTGTTCCACGAGATCACCCCGGCGGCCATCCAGGAGGCCATCGCCTCCCCACGCGAGATCGACCGCCGCCTCGTCGACGCCCAGGAGGCCCGCCGGCTCCTCGACCGCCTCTACGGCTACGAGGTCTCGCCGGTGCTGTGGAAGAAGGTCCTGCCGGGGCTGTCCGCCGGCCGCGTGCAGAGCGTCGCCACGCGCATCGTCGTCGAGCGCGAACGAGAGCGCATGGCCTTCGTCTCGGCGTCCTACTGGGATCTCGATGTGACCCTCGACGCTGGAGAGAACCACGAGCCCCGCAGCTTCGCCGCGTCGCTGCAGGCCGTCGACGGGACCCGGGTCGCGAGCGGCCGTGACTTCGCTCAGGACGGTCAGCTCCGCAGCGACGACGTCGTCGTCCTCGACGAGGCGGCCGTGCGGTCGCTCGCCGAGGGTCTCGCCGACGCAACCGCCGTGGTCACGTCCGTGGAGGCCAAGCCCTACCGCCGTCGGCCCGCCGCCCCCTTCATGACGTCGACCTTCCAGCAGGAAGCCGGCCGCAAGTTGCGGCTCTCGTCGGCGATGGCGATGCGCTCGGCCCAGTCTCTCTACGAGAAGGGCTACATCACCTACATGCGGACCGACTCGACGACGCTGTCGGAGACCGCGGTCAAGGCCGCCCGGGCGACCATCGCCGACCGGTACGGCCGGGACCACATGCCCGACGCCCCACGCGTCTACAACCGCAAGGTCCGCAACGCCCAGGAGGCCCACGAGGCGATCCGCCCGGCGGGTGACTCGTTCCGGGACCCCGACGCGGTGCGCGCCGAGGTGCCCAGGTCCGAGGCCGACGTCTACGAGTTGATCTGGAAGCGCACGATCGCCTCACAGATGACGGACGCCACCGGTGAGACCGTCCAGGTGCGCGCCGACGCCCCCGCCACCACGGGGCAGGTCGCCACCGTGTCGGCGTCGGGCACGGTGATCAGCCACCAGGGATTCCGGCGTGTGTATGTCGAGGACGTGGACGGCGACGCCCCTGACGAGAACGAGCGGGCGCTGCCTGCACTCGTCGAGGGTGACACCGCCGGAGTCGGCGATGTCACCGTCGACGGTCACGAGACCCAGCCACCGGCGCGCTACACGGAGGCGTCGCTGGTGAAGCGGCTCGAGGAACTCGGCGTCGGTCGTCCGTCCACCTACGCCTCGATCATGGGAACCATCCAGAACCGTGGCTACGTGTGGAAGAAGGGCTCCGCCCTCGTGCCGACGTTCACGGCGTTCAGCGTGGTGACCCTGCTCGAACGCCACTTCCCCGATCTCATCGACTACGAGTTCACGGCGCGGATGGAGGATGACCTCGACGGCATCGCCGGTGGCCTGACCCAGGCCATCCCGTGGTTGCGCCTCTTCTACTTCGGCGAGAACGACGGTCCCGGTCTCAAGGCGATGGTGTCCGAGCGCCTCGGCGAGATCGATGCCCGCGACATCAACTCCATCCCGCTCGGCCTGGACGCCGAGGGGCGGCCGGTGGTGGCGCGGGTCGGTCGGTACGGCCCCTATGTGCAGCGCGGTGAGGACACGGCGTCGGTACCCGACGAGATCCCCCCCGACGAGTTGACGATCGCCCGGGCCGTCGAGTTCATCGAGGCCCCCTCTGACGAACGCGTCCTCGGAAACGACCCCGAGACGGACCTTCCGGTGATCGCGAAGGCGGGCCGCTTCGGACCGTATGTCCAACTGGGCGAGATGACCGACGACGGCCCCAAACCGAAGACCGCGTCGCTGCTGTCGTCCATGGAACTGCCGACGGTGACCTTCGAGGACGCGATGAAACTGCTGTCGCTTCCGAGGGTCGTCGGCGTGGACCCCGCGGACGGTGAGGAGATCACGGCCCAGAACGGCCGCTACGGGCCCTACATCAAGAAGGCGAAGGACAGCCGTTCCCTCGAGACCGAGGACCAATTGTTCACGGTCACGCTCGAGGAGGCGCTCGCGCTCTACGCCCAGCCGAAGCGCCGCCGTGGCCAGACCACCAAGCCACCGCTGCGCGAGCTCGGCGAGGACGGCGTCAGCGGCAAGAAGATGGTGGTCAAGGACGGCCGATTCGGCCCCTATGTCACCGACGGAGAGGTGAACGCCTCGCTGCGCAAGGGCGACACCGTCGAGGAGCTGACCGACGAGCGCGCCTCAGAGCTCCTCCAGATGCGGCGTGACAAGGAGGCGGCGGGCGGGGGCAAGAAGAAGCCTGCCGCGAAGCGCAAGCCAGCCGCGAAGAAGAAGCCGGCCGCCAAGAAGAAGCCGGCTGCCAAGAAGCCGGCTGCCAGGAAGAAGCCCGCGGCGGACAAGGCGCCCGCGGCGGACAAGGCGCAGGAATCCTCCTAGCCTGAGCGGGTGACGTCGGCCCACCCAGACGGCGCAGAGCCCCCGGTACCGCCCGACACGGGCGGCGCCGTTCCCCTCGACCCGGACGGGCTCTGGAGCAACATCGAGCGGCGTCTCTTCGCGACGAACGCGTTCTTCCGCCTCTGGGCGGCGCAGTTCACCACCGGCCTCGGCGACTGGCTCGGGTTCCTGGCCATCACGGTCACCGCTGCGCGCGTCGGCGGTGGGAGCCCGGAGACCGCCGTCGGGATCGTCATGGCCGCCCGCCTGATCCCCGGGTTCTTCTTCGCGCAGGTGGCGGGGGTGCTCGCCGACCGCTGGGACAAGCGCCGTCTGATGGTCGTGTGCGACATCTCGCGGGCGGCCGTGCTGCTCGTGCTGCCCTTCGTCGACACTGTGTGGCAACTCGTCCTCGTCTCGCTCGCGCTCGAGGCCTTCACGCTGCTGTGGATCCCGGCGAAGGAGTCGATGGTTCCCAGCATCGTCCCGCGTGAGCACCTGACGACGGCCAACTCGCTGTCGATGGTCGCCACCTACGGCACCTTTCCCATTGCGGCGCTCGTCTTCGTCGGACTCGCCCGGGGAGCCGACGCCATCGCCGATGTCGAGGCGTTGGACTTCCTGCGGATCGACCAGGAGTCGCTCGGCTTCTACGTCGACGCGCTCACCTTCGCCCTGTCGGCGGTGCTGGTGGCCTCGATCCCCTTCCACCACAGTGGCCGGGTCGACGATGGTGAGACACGCCGACTGGACTTCGTCGGCACCTTCCGCGAGATGGGGGAGGGCGTGCGTTTCATCGTGATCAACCCGACTGTGCGGGCGGTCAACATCGGTCTCGCCACCGCGCTGTTGGGCGGCGGGATGATGGTTCCGCTCGGGATCGTCTACTCCGAAGAGGTCCTGGGTGCCGGCCCGGCGGGATTCGCCGGGATGCAGGTCGCTCTCGGCGTGGGACTCGGGCTCGGCGTGCTGGTCCTCACACTGCTGAAGAAGCACGTCTCCAAACACCGCCTCTTCGCCGGGTCGGTGGTCGGCGCGGGGGCCGCGCTGCTCGTGGCGGCGTCGCTGGGCACACTCGCTCTCGTGATCATCGCAATCGGCGTCCTGGGCATGTTCGCCGGTGGCGTCTACGTACTGGGCTTCACACTGCTGCACGAGGAGGTGGACGAGGACCTACGGGGTCGTGTCTTCGCTGCGCTCTACAGCGTCGTGCGCCTGTGTGTCGTGGCAGCGTTCGTCATCGGGCCGCTGCTGGCGGCGGGACTCGACGGCGCCTCGCACCGGCTCGTCGACAGGGGAGTCGACGTGCTCGGTCTCGATGTCTATCTGCCCGGCGTGCGCCTCACCCTGTGGCTCGCCGGTCTGATCATCATGGGAGCGGGTGTCGGTGCCGCATGGTCACTGCGGTCCGGGCGTCCGGCTTCGTTGAGGGCGGTGCGGTGACGCGGGGGCACTTCGTGGTCTTCGAGGGGCCCGACGGGGGCGGCAAGTCCACCCAGGCCCGCCGACTGGCCGAGCGGCGCGGTGCCGTGTCCACCCGGGAGCCGGGCGGGACCGCTCTGGGGCTGGCACTTCGGGAACTGCTCCTCGATGCCGACGTGGACATCGCCGAGACCACCGAGGCGTTGTTGATGGCTGCCGACAGGGCCCAGCACGTCGCGGAGATCGTCGAGCCGGCGCTCGCTGCCGGGAGTGACGTCGTGAGTGACCGCCACACCGGGTCGTCGCTGGCCTACCAGGGCCACGGCCGGGAACTCGGCGTCGAGCCCGTGGCGGCTCTGTCGGCGTTCGCGACGGTCGGCCTCCGCCCGGACCTCGTCATCCTCCTCGACGTGGACCCCGGCGTGCGCGCGGTCCGCTCGGGGGCGGACCCGGACCGCCTCGAGGCCGAGTCCCGGGCCTTTCACGAGCGGGTGCGGGCGGGGTACCTCGCCCTGGCCGCGGGGGATCCGAGCTGGGTCGTGGTCGACGGGGCGGGATCCATCGACGAGGTCGCCGCACGCGTCGACGCGATCGTTGCCGAGAGGCTGGGCTGGTGACGGTCGCCGACGACGTGTGGGGCGCGGTCCCGGGGCAGACCGCCGCTCTGGCCGTGCTCCGCGGCGCCGTCGCCGCGCCGGTGCACGCCTACCTCCTCGTCGGGCCCCACGGTTCGGGGCGCACGGCCGCGGCGCGCGCCTTCGCCGGCGCGCTGTTCGCATCGGAGGCGGCGGACCCGGGCGCGGCCCGAAGGCACGTCGAGCTGACACGAGAGGGTCACCATCCCGACCTCGTGGAGGTAGAGCCCCAGGGCGCGCAGCTGCGAGATGTGGACGCGTCGGTCGTCATCTCCGAACTCTCCCGCTCGCCCACCGAGGCGAGCCGCCGGGTGGTCGTGTGTCACCGGTTCCACACCGCCAACCCGACGGCGATCGGGAAGCTGCTGAAGGTCGTGGAGGAACCACCCCGGACCGGCATCGTCCTGATTCTCGCCGAGGAGGTCCCGCCGGAGCTCACAACGATCGCATCGCGTTGTGTCCGGGTGCCGTTCGGGCCCGTCCCCGACGGGTTCGTGGTCGACCACCTCGTCGCGATCGGCGTCGATGCCGCGCGTGCCGAGGCGGTGGCGCCCGCGTCACTCGGTGACCTGCGCCGGGCGGAGCTCCTCGCCGCCGACGAACGTTTCGGCGCACGGGCCGATGCGTGGCGCAGCGTCCCGCGTCGCCTCGACGGGTCCGGTGCGACGGTCATGAAGGTGGTCGACGAGATCCGGGGTCTGATCGACGAGGCCCAGGGCCCCCTGGACGCCCGCCACGCGCAGGAGCGCGAGGATCTGGCCGAACGCGAGGAGAGACTCGGCACGCGGGGGTCGGGCCGCGCCGACATCGAGGCCCGCCACAAGCGCGAGACGCGACGCCTCCGTGGCGACGAACTGCGCTACGGGCTGAGGGTTCTGGCCAGCGAGTACCGCACGGCCCTCGACGGGCCCGGCGCGGTTGCGGCGGCCGCTGCGATCGACGAGTTGCGTGCCGCCAACGAGGCGATGGTGAGGAATCCGAACGAGGCGCTGCTGTTGGAGGCGCTGCTTCTAAGGCTGCCGTCAGTAGAACACCCGAGTTGAAATGCCGGGCGTAGGCATCGGATCACCAGTGGTGCGCTCCGCCTCTGTTTGAATCATCGTCGGGGTAGGTCGCCGGCGCTCGCGTCGGGGACAACGGGCGGATGATGTTCCGTTTTCCGATCGGAGTCCCGTGCCTGCCCGCGTTGTCGCCCTCATCGTGTCCGCTGCTCTTCTTGCCGTCGTGGCGGGTGTTTCCATGTCGCCCGCAGGCGCGACGGAACCATCGGTCGGCAAGGCGGTGTCTCTCGTCAACGCGGACCGTAACGGCGACGGGACATTCCCCTCGGGCGGCGAGGTCAACTTCGACGTCACTCCCAGCTGCAGCTTCACCACCGGTGGGCCCTCGGACTGCAACTCCTTCGACCTGCGCGACACGATTCCGACCTTCACCGACATCGACGGCGCAACCGCCAAGATGGTCTTCGTGGGGGCGACCAACGGTGGGGTTCCTGTCGCCGCCGCCGACGATGGGACCTATGTGACCATCGACGACTGGGTGGCGGTGTTCGGTGACGACAGCTTCGATGCCGGTGACAGCGCACTCCTGCGGCTCACCTTTCGCTTTCCGCCCGGAATCACTCCGGACAACACGATCGTCACCAACCAGGCGCAGTTCGGGGTCTTCGACGGGGGTCCGGTCAGTGCGGTCGCGGAGGTCGTCGCCACCGCGAGGGCCAAGAC
The DNA here is from genome assembly GCA_040219085.1 of Acidimicrobiales bacterium. NCBI lineage: Bacteria > Bacillati > Actinomycetota > Acidimicrobiia > Acidimicrobiales > Acidimicrobiales bacterium. The sequence continues at coordinate 96,131 of JAVJTC010000043.1, read as the reverse complement.
GGCTTTCGACACCCGCAAGACCGGGCCCGCGAGCGTGGAGCAGGACACCGACGCCACGTACACGGTGCAGATCTGCAACGTCGCCCCGGCGGACCCCTACTTCGGTCCCCTCGACGGTGATCTTCTAGGGGCGACGCTCACTGACACACTGCCGCCCGAGGCCCAGTTCGTGAGTGCCAGCGCGAACAACGCAACACCGACCACGCCGGCGGTGGGTTCGTCCGGAACGGTCTCGTGGGACTTCGGGGACGTCACCATCCCGGCTGCGACCTGTTTGTCCGAGACGGTCACCATCCGGTTCACCGGTATCGACCCGGCCGACCTCGTGCCACCCCTCGAGACGTCCAACGACGTCGAGGCGGGTGGCACGCCGCCGGCCGGGTCGGAATTCGACACGACTGCCTCCCGCTCCATCGAGGTCGTCAACCCGACGCCCGGTGTCGCGGACGTTGCGAAGTCGGCGTCGCGGGGCTACGTCGACCTCGACGACGCCGACGGGGAGGGCGACAGCGTCGTCACGTACTCGATCACGCCGGCGAACACGGGTGGAGGAACGATCCTCGACGCGACCCTGACCGACACCATCCCCGACCACTTTGCGGTGACGAGCATTTCGCTCGGCACCTGGGCGTCGGGCCCCACCGGACCTTCGAACGACGGCGACGTCCGCTTCACCTTCGATCTCGAGAGCGGCGGATCGCTCGTCCGCACATCCGACGGGACGGCGCCGACAACGGTGACGACGCCCGACATCGACCCCACATCGGCGGCCACCACGGTCGTCGACGTCACGGTCGAGTACGGCGATGTGCCTGCCGACTGGGATCCGACCACGGCGATCACCCTCACGGGCTACTTCATCGACCCGGGTCGCTCCGGAGGCACCTTCGACCTGGCGACCAACTCCAACGAGGCGGTTCCCAACACGGCCTGCTTCGGGGGGACCACCGTCGACGCGCTGGGCGACACGATCGACACCGATGACTGCGCCACCGTGACGGTGCGGGTGGAGGACCCCCAGCCCCACGTCTCGATCACCAAGGCTGTGACGAGCGTCGGGAACCGCATCGACAACGACACCGTGCGTCCGTCCAGCGCCGACGTCACCACCACGCTCACGTGGGCCATCACGATTCGCAATCTCGCCGGAGGAGCCAACGGGGGTACCGCCGTCCTGCCCGACCCGGTGATCGCCGACCTCGTCCCCGTCCTGACGGGCGCCGGCCTGAGTGCCCCGTACAACTTCACGGCAACGGCGCCCGCGGGGGTGAACCTCGACGTCGGGGCGACTCCCGGCACGGACGTGACCGACGACACGCAGGATCGCGGCGGCGAGCAGCTTCTCTTGTGGGAGTTCAGCGGTGACCTGGCGCTCGGCGAGGCGATAACCGTCACATTCGACACCGACGTGGCGGAGTTCACGCCGCCCCAGTCGTTCACGAACGACGCCTGGGTCACCACCAACGCGCTGGACGGAACGAGTCAGGGACAGCGGTTCACATCCACAGCGGGCAGTGGGACCTGGCAGACCGACGTCGACGACGTCGATGACGACACAGCGACCGACGACCAGGTGCGCAGGGCGTCCCGAACCGCCGAGATCGTCGACTTCGTCGTGATGAGCTCCGAGAAGCTCGTTGCCGGCCCGAATCTCCCCTCGGAGCCGACCTGTGAGATCTACGGCGACGCTCTCGTCGACAACGTCAGCTTCGGACTCGATCGCTGCACCCGACCGGGCGATCGCGTGGACTACCGGGTCGTGCTCACCAACGACGGGAATGTGCCTCTCGAGGACATCGTCGTGATCGATCTGTTCCCCCGGGTCGGCGACACGTTCATCGTCCCCAACCAGACGACGGGCGCCGTGTCCGCACGGGGGTCAGAGTTCGACGTGAACCTGGTCGGGGAGATCGATCCCGGTACCGACCCGCTCATCATCGAGTACACGACGGTCGACGAGCCATGTCGCGGCGAGGACTTCTATCCGACTGCCCCGCAGCCGCCGTTGCCCTCCCCGCCGGGCTGCCAGCCCGCCGGCTGGACCACGGACTTCCCGACGCCATCCACCGACATCACAGGTGTGAGGATCACCTATGACGGGATCCTCGCGGTCAACGACTCCTTCGACTTCACGTGGCCGATGCGCGCCACCACCAGTGCAGCGCCGCTGGACATCGCAACCAACGCTTTCGGGTGGGCGGCCAAGTCGACGGTGTCGGACGCCCGGAACCGCTCGGCGCCGCCACCGGTCGACGTTCAGGTGCAGGAGCTCCTCCCGCTGACGCTCGGCGACTTCGTCTGGTTCGACTACGACTACGCAGGCGATCAGGACCTCGAAGAGGACGGCGTCGCCGGCGTGCCTGTCGGGCTGTTCGTCGACGAGGACGCCAGCGGCGGGTATACCGCTGGCGACACGCTCGTCAGCTGGACCGTCACCGACGACCCGGGTGGTGACCTCGGTCGCTATATCTTCAACAACCTCCCCGAGGGGAAGTACGTCCTTGTTTTCGCGCCGCCGACCTCCTATGTGGTCTCGCCGAAGGACGCGACCGACGACGCCTCCGACAGCGACATCGCTCCGCTTTCGCCGATCGGGACTACCCTTGGCGACCTCGGTGACTTCGGTGACTTCGTCACAGCGCTCGGCAGCGAGTACGAGGAGCTGTGGGAGGTGCCGGTGGACCTCACCGAGTCAGACATCACCTTCGACGCCGGGTTGTGGCGGCCCGATCCGGCGATCGACATCACGAAGTTCGTCAACGGTGAGGACGCCAACGTCGCGCCGGGCGTCTACGTGCCGTTCGGGCTGGACGTTGGCTGGACCTTCGATGTCACGAACACCGGCAACGTCGTCCTCGAGAACGTCACGCTGAACGACGGCGACCTGGAAACGGAGTTCCCGGGCCTCGTTGCCATCGACTGCCCCGAGACGACTCTCTATCCCGCGAGCCAGGACACCGCCGACACGCCCCAGACCATGACGTGTCTTGCACTCGTCGACGGAGCCGAGACCGTCCCGACTCCCACCGAGGGCGTCTTCACCAACGTGGCCGACGTCACGGCCGACCCGGTGCTGCCTGAGATCCCCTGGGACGAGCGCACCTACGACCAACTCGTCCGGATCGACGGCTCGCCGTATTTCGACGGCGACGGTAACCCGATCCCGGTGACCGATTCGGACCCGGCCAACGTCTTCGGGGCGGTCGCCGACATCGACATCGAGAAGGCCACGAACGGGGTAGACGCCGACACCGCACCCGGCTTCTACGTGGAGCCGGGCGAGACGATCACGTGGACCTACGTCGTGACGATCCCCGCAGGCGCCAATGTCGGTCTCGATGACATCGTGATCGTCGACGACGCCGGCACACCGGGGGACACCGGCGACGATCTCTCCACGGGAGCGGGCACGATCATGCCCGTCACTTCCGGCGGCTTCAACGTCGGCGACACCGACACCGACGGGATCCTCGATCTCGACGAGACCTGGCAGTACGAGGCCGGCTCGACGGCGTCCGCGCAGGAAGGCCAGTACTCGAACGAGGCCGACGTCTCGGGCCGTCCCGTGACTCCCGACGGTGTCCCGATCGAGAACCCCGACTCGACGCTCATGGAGCGCCCGACCGACGCCGACCCCTCGAACTACTTCGGCGCTGCCACCTCCATCGACGTGGAGAAGGCGACGAACGACACCGATGCTGATGATGCGCCCGGCCCGTTCGTGGCGCCTGGTTCGACTGTGACCTGGACCTATGTGGTGACGAACACCGGCAACGTCGACCTGGCGGACGTCGCCGTGACCGACGACCGGCTCGACGACACGGACATCAGCTGCGACGCATCGGCACTCGGCGACACCGACGACGACAATCTCGTCGACCTCCTCGGCCCGGACGAGTCGGTGACGTGCACCGCCACCGCCGACGCCGTCGAGGGGGTCTACGAGAACCTCGCCGGCGCGACCGGTGATCCCGTGGATCCCGACGGCGCGCCGATTGGCATCCTCGAGGCACCCACCGACGAGGATCCGTCGCATTACTTCGGGTACACGCCGTCGGTCGACATCGAGAAGGCGACCAACGGCACCGATGCCGACGGCCGTTGGGAGGCGCCGATCGCCCGCGAGGGTTCGACGGTGACGTGGACCTATGTGGTGACGAACACGGGCAATGTGGCGTTGACCGGTGTGGTCGTGTCCGACGATGTGATCGCTGAGGGTGACATCTCCTGTGCTGCGGTGAACGACGACGCCGGTGGCGACAACGTGGTGGATCTGCTCGTGCCGGGCCAGTCGGTGACGTGTTCGGCGACGGGGATCGCGGTGGAGGGGCTCTATGAGAACCTCTCCGATGTCGAGGGTCAGCCGGCGTATCCGTCTGCTCCCGGTGAGGGGTTCGATCCGGCTGATCCGGGGACCTATCCGAGTGATCCGGCCGATTACGGCGACATCGTCGATGACGATTCCGGCGAGGTGTCCGAACCCGTTGTCGACGACGATCCGTCGCACTACTTCACTCCGGTGGCGTCTATCGACATCGAGAAGTCGACCAACGGTGAGGACGCGGACAACCCGTCCGGGCCCGTCGTCGCCCCCGGTTCCTCAGTGACCTGGACCTATGTGGTGACGAACACGGGGAATGTGGCGTTGAGCGCTGTCGTCGTGTCCGATGATCGACTCGACGGAGCGGCCATCTCGTGTGACCCGGTGAACGGCGACGCGGGTGGCGACAACGTGGTGGATCTGCTCCTGCCCGGCCAGTCGGTGATCTGCACGGCGAGCGCTCCTGCGGTGGTCGGCTCGTACGAGAACCTCGCCGACGTGATCGGATCACCCGCGCTGCCGACCGAGCCCGATCCCTCCTTTGACCCTTCGGACCCCGCGACGTACCCGACCGACCCCGGTTCCTACGGGCCGATCATCGACCCCGAGACGGAGACACCATTCGACGACGTCACCGACGAAGACCCCTCTCACTACTTCGGCGGATCCCCTGCCATCGACATCGAGAAGTCGACCAACGGTGAAGACGCGGACTCGCCGACCGGTCCCGAACTCGTCGTCGGTGAAACTGTGACGTGGACCTACGTCGTCACCAACACAGGCAACACGAATCTCTTCTCGGTGACCGTCACGGACAACCAGATCCCCGACGAGGACATCTCGTGCGATCCGCTCAACGATGATGACGACGGCGACAACGTGATCGCCGTCATGACCCCGGGTGAGACGGTGACCTGCGTCGCGACCGGCGTCGTCGTCGAGGGCCAGTACGCAAACATGGCCACGGTCGGCGCGATGGCGAGGTTCCCGCTGCTCCCTGTGCGTGACTCGGACCCGAGTCATTACGTGGGCGTGGTTGCCGACGAGCCCGCGCCGACTCCCTCACCCGAACCCGACGACGCCGTCGGGCCCGCCACCGACACCCCCGATGACCCGCAGGTCGCGCCGGGACCCGACGGCGACGTCGGCGGTGGCCTCGCCTTCACCGGCGCCTCGCCGCTGGCGGCCGTTACGCTCGCGGCGATTCTCATCGCCACCGGGCTCGCACTGTTCGCGCTCGGTCGACGTCGTAGGAGGCTCTTCGGCTAGCCCCACGCGAGCGGTTCCAGGTGGCCGTCGACGTGGCCGTGTCGTTCAGACTGCCGTCAGCCGGCGCAGCTGGCATCGGTGCTGCGTTGTAGGTTCGGGGCCTTGCAACTCCTCGTCGCGTCAGACCTGCACTACACGCTGCCCCAACTCGACTGGATCCTGGCCCAGGCCCCCGAGTTCGACGCGGTCGTCTTGGCCGGGGACCATCTCGACCTGTCGTCGTCGGTTCCGCTCGAATCCCAGATCGTGGTCATCCGGACCTATCTGGAGAAGATGGCGGCGGTGACCGATGTGATCGCCTGTTCGGGCAACCACGATCTCACGGCGCGCAACTCCCACGACGAGAAGAGCGCACCGTGGATCGAGACGGCCGACGAGGTGGGCGCCCACGTGGACTGGGGTCGCCTGGACCGCGGCGACGTCAGGGTCACGATCTGTCCGTGGTGGGACGGTCCGGCGACCCGGGCCGACGTCGACGCCCAGTTCGACAAGGACGCCGTCGACCGGCCACCCGTGTGGATCTGGGTCTACCACTACCCGCCCGACGAGTCCCCCGTGTCCTGGATCGGCAAACGCCATATCGGCGACAAGGACTTGAACGCCTGGATCGACAAGCACCAGCCGGATCTCGTTCTCACCGGGCACATCCACGACTCACCCTTCAAGGAGGGCGGGGACTGGGTCGGGCGGATCGGCGAGACCTGGGTCATGAACGCCGGTCGCCAGATGGGCCCACTGCCGGCGCACGTCGTGGTGGACACCGACGCGGGGTCCGCGGAGTGGTTCTCGTTCGAACGGCAGGGGACCGAACAGCTCTGGCCGCCGCGGGTGCCCGCCGGGGCCTGAGCCGGTTCAGTAGAGCGGGTCCGGGTCGCGCTCGGAGCCGGGCTCGACGGTGGCCTGCTCGCCGAAGGTGAGCTGCGACAGGACCTCGTCCACCAGACCGAGGTGGCCGTCCTCGCCGCCGTACTGGGCTTTGACGTCGGCGAGGTAGCCGACGAGACGGTTGAGACGTCGGGCGAGCACGCGTGAGATCTCGAGCAGGATCTCGCGGTCGCTGAGCAGGAACTCCGCGGCGTCCTCCACCACGTGGACCTTCGACGGTCGTGCGGCGGTGACCGTGGCCCCGTGCGGAGTGTCCAACAGGATCGACATTTCGGCGATGGGGGTACCGGCCTCGGTGATCATGGCGATCCGTGACCCGGCGAAGGAGACCTCGAAGGTGCCGTCGACCACGACGAACAGACGCCCCGTGCGGCCGCCCTCGGTCACGAGGGTCTCGCCTTCGGCGAGCTCGAGAACCGGAAGGCCCTGACAGCGTTGCAGCAGCGGCGAGGTCATCGCGGCGACGCTAGCGGTTCGCCCGTTCCACGACTGTCGAAGCTGACCCGAAGCTGTCGGCGGGCCCGCTCTTTGTCGCGTGTGAACGGGAGGGTCGGGCCGTGCGCGCGGCTTGGTAACGTGAGTCGCCGTCGCCCGAGTAGCTCAGTCGGCAGAGCAATTCACTCGTAATGAATAGGTCGTCGGTTCGATTCCGACCTCGGGCTCTCGACTCGACAGCTGTGTACCCTCCGGGACCGTCCGCCTGCCAGTTCCCCGGCGATCCGGCCGGGAATGGGGGTGCCCCGCTCAGCGGGGTGGGCGGCCGTGCCTCCCAGAGTTGCGATCCCGGGCTCGACGCTGAGCCCGGTTGGGGCCTGGAGTGGTGACCGGTCGCGGGTCGTCGAGGCGTCGTGCGGCCCTGGCGTGGCACGCGCAGAAGTGGGACGAACCCGGCAGCACCTGGAGGAAGTCTCCCTCGCCCGGTCTGCGCCGATAGCGCTCCGCCCAGAGATTCACGAGGTCACCGTCGAGGTGTCGGGGGTGGACCTGCACCAGCTCGACATCCAGCTGGGCGAGCGACCGGGCATCCGGTGGGGATCCCGTTTCCACGACCGTCGCGGCGATGGCCTGCACGAGCCTCTGTTGGAAGTCGGGCTCGACGTCGATGCATACCAGGTCGGGCTGGCCGCAGTTCTCGGCGAGGCCGATGGTGTAGGTCCACCCGGTGCCGTCGGGGTTCTCGACGCCGACCCGTGTGAAGCCGTGGACCCGGATGGCCAGGTCGAGTTCCCGCGTGAGTTCTTCATCGGAGTAGCCGTCACAGATTCTGCACATGAGGCCATGGTGTCGCCGGGGTGTGACGGTGTGCCGGGTGTCTGGCGACGGGCGGGGGACCTTGGCCCTTGCGGAAGTCACGACGCGGGTGGAGGATCGTCGCCATGGAACTCCTCCCCGACAGACTCGAGTGGTACATCACGGGACCGCTCCTCGGCCTACTTGTGGTTGGACTGTTCGTCGTGGCGAACCAGCCGCTCGGCGCCAGCGGCGCCTATCTCCAGACGATCAAGGCGGCCCGCCATGACGTCGACACCGTGTCGTGGCGGGTGTGGTATTTCGGGGGGATCTTCGCCGGGGGAATGCTGGCGGCGGCACTGGGTGCGGGCGTGGACGCCCGCACCGGCTACGACGCGATGAAGGAGGCAGGCTGGTCGAAACCGGTCATCGCCATCGTCGTCTTCCTCGCCGCCATCGTGATGGGGTACGGCGCCCGGATGGCCGGAGGTTGCACCTCGGGCCACGGGATCTGCGGCACGGCCCAGCGGTCACCGGCGAGTTGGGCCGCCACCGCGACGTTCGTCGGAACGGCCGTCGTCGTGACGTTCATCCTCACGTCGCTCACGAGCCTCGGCGATCTGGACCTCGTCGACGGTGTGTTGGTGAAGTCATGAAGCTGCGCATGAACCTCGTCGGTGGGGTCTTCGGCGCCGCATTCGGATTCGTCCTCGTCGCAGCCCAACTCCATGAGTACGACACCATCCACAAGACGCTGCGGCTCGACGAGCCCGACGTCTTCCTCCTCATGGGGCTCGCGATCGGCGTGTCCCTGCCGCTGCTGATGATCCTCGACCGGCGGTCCCTCAGGACGATCTATGGCGGGCAACTCAAGCTCTCGCGCTCGAAGGTCGAACGGCACCACATCATCGGCGGCGCCCTGTTCGGGACGGGATGGGCGCTCGCGGGGACGTGCCCCGCTCCGGCGCTGGCCATGCTCGCGTCCGGTGCGTTCTACGGCGGAATCGCGGTCGTCGGGTTGTTCGTCGGGCTGTACATCCGCGACGTCCAGACCTCGGCGGGGCTCGCTCCTGCCGGCGACGGGGAGCACCGCGAGATCGTCGCCTCGGGTCGCTGAGGGGGTCGCCGTCGTCGGTCAGCGCGTGTCCATGTCCTCCAGGAAGGAACCGATCGTGGCGGCCACCTCGACGGGATGGGTGAGCGTGGGGATGTGGGCCGCCCCGGGGATGGTGACGAGGGGACCAGCGCCTGTGAGCCCGTCGGCGAGTTCCGTGGCGCGTTCGGCGGAAATCCATCCGTCGTTCTCACCCCGGATGACGAGAGCGGGAGCTCTGACCCGCCGGAGATCCGCCCGACGATCCGGGCGGTTGAACAGTGCTTCGAACGCCTCGATGTAGAGACTGCCGTCGCGGGCCATCCAGTACTCGACCCAGGCCGGGTTGCCGGGGTGATCGGCCCCGAAGTTCATTTCGGCCATCCAGTGGGCGTGTGCGTGGTCGAGCCCCTCCGCCGCCCATCGCCGGACCGCCGCGCGTTGCGGCGGGATCACCTCCGGCGGTTCGGTCGCGGCCTGGCACGCGATGAGGACGAGGCCGGCGACCCGCTCGGCGTGGGCGAGGCCGAGTTCCAGCGCGACGAACGCCCCCTGGCTGACACCGCCCACCACCGCGGACTCGATTTCGAAGTGGTCGAGCACGGCGAGCAGGTCCCCAGCGAGGTCCGCGTAGGAGAATCCGCCCTCGGGGGCAGATCGTCCCCCGTGGCCGCGTGCATCCCAGGTCAGGACGTGGCGATCTCTCCCAAGGAGGACGGCGGTCGGTTCGACGGTGGAACGGTCTGTGGTCACAGCGTGGCCGAGGACGACGGGTGGGGCCCCGTTCCGCTCGCCGAACAGGGTGACGTGGTCGATCGCGTCGGTCATCGCCGCTCCGTTCGTTCACCTGTCAGGGCCCCCAGACGGTACCCGACCGCCCGGTCCGGAGATCCCGGGACCGGCTCCACACGCCGCCGTCAGGTCTCTGCGGTCCAGTCGGTCCAGTCCACGCCTGTCTCGGCCACGTACGCGCTGACCGCGGTGCCGATCGTCGGATGGAGTCTGTCCGGTCCGAGCTGGTCGATGACCCCGAACGCTGCGAGCTTGTCCTTGGCCGGTCCCTTGAGTTCGGCGAACGCGAAACCGACACCGATTCCCGTCAGGTGGTCGATCAGGTCGTTGAGGATCTCGGCGCCGCTCGAGTCGATGTCGGTGATGGGTTCCGCGGCGATGACGACGCGTCGGACCTCTGAGTCGGCATCGTCGACGATCCCGCGGATCCTCTCGTCGAAGTACTCGGCGTTGCCGAAGAAGAGAGGGCCGTCGAACCTGTAGAGAACCAGACCGGGAACCCGGCGGGCCTCCGGATGGCGGTCGACGTCGTGGTAGCCCTTCCGGCCCCGGATACGACCGAGGACGGCGTCGTAGGGCCGCCACGCCCGCCGTACGAAGGCGGCCAGTGACAGGCCCACCGCGATGACGATTCCCTCGAGGACACCCACGAACGCGACGCCGGCGGTGGCGGCGAGGGACAGCGCCGCCTCGGAGGGGCTGACGCGTGCGAGCCACCGCAGGGTGCCGACGTCGATGAGCGACACGGCCGCCACCATCACGACGGCGGCGAGGGCGGCCGAGGGGATGTCGGCCACCAGGTCGGCGCCGAACAGGAGCACAGCGGCCACGAGGAGCGCACCGACGAGGCCGGCCATCTGGCTGCGGGCCCCGGCCGCGGCGGCGACGGCGGTGCGCGACGAACTGGCGCTTGTGGGAAATCCTCCGAAGACTCCTGAGGCGATGTCGGCGATCCCGATGGCGACGATCTCGTCGTCGGTGTCGGTGCGTTCACCGACCTTCGGCCCGATCGAACGCGACAGCGCCGCGGTGTCCGCGATGGTCACGAACGCGATCCCGATGGCGGCGATGGCGAGGTCCCGTGCCTGTCCGCCGGAGACGTCGGGCCAGGCGGGCGTCGGTAGACCCGACGGGACGTCGCCGATCACCGACACGCCGCGGTCGGCGAGGTCGGCGCTCGAGACGACGAGCGTCGCTGTCACGATGCTCACGGCGAAGCCGACGGCGATGGTCCCCAGCGCCCGGGCTGCCTCGATCGCCGCGATGCAGCCGACCCCGATCACCGCCGATTCCCACACGACGCCGCCGTCGCGGAGTCCGTCGATCAGGCCGTCGATCAGTTCGGGCAGCACCTCCCCGCTGGTTCCGAAGCCGAGGAGCTTCGGCAGCTGCCCTGCGAGGACGACGAGCGCGATCCCGTTGAGGTAGCCGGTGCGCACGGGTCGCGAGAGAACCCCGGCGATGATCCCAACGCCGGCCAGGCCCGCGATCACACACAGCGCACCGGCGAACAGAGCGAGCATCGCCGCGAGCGCGACGGCCTCGGCGGGGCTCGCGTCGATCGCGACCAGGGGGAGGACAGCGGCCGCGATCAGCGGGGCGAGCGAGGAGTCGGGACCGATGACAAGGACCCTCGACGGCCCGAACACCGCGTAGGCCACGAGCCCGACGACGGTCGTGTACAGCCCTGTCACGGCAGGGAGCCCGGCGAGCTCGGCGTAGGCCACGCCCTGGGGGATCAACAGCGCGGCGAGCGCCAGGCCGGCGAGCGCGTCGCGGGGCGAGCCCCGGCCCTCCCTGCCGGCGAGGATGGCGAGACCGGGGAACCACCGGGTGGCACTTCGGCGCATCGGTGACCCGCTCATGGGCGCGTCAGGACCTCGGCACGACGATCCCCAGTGCGTCGCGGTCGGCCGTCTCGTCGGTGACGCCGTCGGCGCGCAGGAGGTGCTTCTGGACCCTGTGCGTCGGCGTCTTGGGCAGCGAGTCCATGACCCGGATGTAGCGGGGCACCGTGAAGCGCGGCATCGTCTCGATGCAGAACGCGAACAGTTCTGCGGCATCGAAACCGGTGGTGCTTTCCAGGACGACCGCGACCATGACGTCGTCTTCGGCGAGATCGGACTCCACGGCGTAGGCGGCGCACTCCGCCACGTTCGGGTGCGCACCGACAGCGGCTTCCACCTCGAAGCTCGAGATGTTCTCGCCCCGGCGTCGCAGTGAGTCCTTGATCCGGTCGACGAAGATCAGGTCGCCCTCGTCGGTGAGGTAGCCCCGGTCACCGCTGTGGAACCAGAGGTTCCGGAACGCGTTGATCGTGGCGTCGGGCATCTCCCAGTAGCCCGAGAAGATGCCGGACGCGACCGCTGGCCGCGCCACGATCTCACCGCTCACGCCGGGGGGGCACGGGTCGTCGTTCTCGTCGTGGATGGCGATCTCTACGTGGGGAAGTGCCGTGCCGTTCGTGCCGGCCTTGCGGTTGCCGGGTTCGGTCGCCGTTGCGATGCCGAGTTCGGTCGACCCGTACCCCTGGATCAACTCGAGTCCGAAGCGCTTCTCGAAGGCTTCCATGAGGTGTTCGACCGGTGCTGCGCCGAACAGGCGCGTCATCGGGTTGTCCAGGTCGTTCGGCTTCTCGTCCGCCGCCATCAGTACATGCAGCAGGGCACCCATGTAGATGCTCCACGTGGCGCCCTCGGAGCGCACGTCGTCCCACCACGACCCCGCCGAGAACGTCTCGCGGATGGCGACCTTTCCGCCCGTTGCGAAGGCCGTTGCTCCGATCACGTTGCGGGCGACGATGTGGAACATCGGGAACGGCGAGTAGGCCACGTCGCCGGGACCGACGCCCATCAGGTGGATCGCCGTGTTGACGGCCGCCTGGAAGATGGTCCGACTCGACTGCATGACGCCCTTGGAGGGCCCGGTGGTGCCCGATGTGAACAGTATGTAGGCGAGGTCGGTGGGGGTCCGTTCGATGCGGCCGGTCGGGTCCGAGGCGACGATCTCCGAGAACGGGGTCACGGGCCAGTCGAGGTCGACCCCGTCCGTGTCGCCGACGACGATGACGTTCTCGAGGGACGGCAGGTCGAGACCCGCGAGGCGATCGGCCCAACGGTCACGGACCACCATCGCTTTCGCCCCCGAGTTCGTCAGGATGTGGCGGAGGAACTCGCCCTTGTAGTCGGTGTTGACCGGCACCTCGGTGCCGGCCGCCCAGGCGATGCCGAACCACGACTCGAAGGTGTGCAGTGCCGGTTCGAGCATGGTGGCGACGCGGTCGCCCGGCTGGATGCCCAGTTCGCCCAGGGATCGGGCCACGCGCGCGGCCTTGTCACGCAACTCCCCGTACGTCAGCTCGCCGCTCTCGCTGTGGAGCGCCACCTCCTCACCCATCGAGGTGCCGCGATCGTCGATCAGGGCGGCGAGTTCGGGCGGTCCTCCATAGACGTGTCGCATGGCCCACTTACTAGTCGCTACCGGCGGCGTCCCGCTCGCCATCGGCCCGATACCGACTGCGATCAGGCGGAGGTCGCCGCTGTGGGCGAGGCTTGTGCCATGGACCGGAGGACTCGGTGAGGACGCTGTGGACGGGCCGTGACATCGCCGCACCGGCGTCGACGTTGTGGGACCTGCTCACCGATCTCGACGCATGGGCGCGGTGGGGACCGTCGGTGCGGTCCGCGACCCTCGTCGGTTCCGGGACGTTGCGGTCGGGCGCGCGCGGCACGGTGACCACCGCACTGGGCGTGTCGCTGCCCTTCGAGGTGACGGCGTGGGATCCGCCGTGGCGGTGGGCGTGGAGGGTCGCCGGAATCGGCGCGACCGATCATGTCGTCTCCGAGGTCCATGCCGGGTCGTGCAATGTCCGCTTCGGCGTGCCGTTCGTCGCGGCGCCCTACCTGGCGGTCTGCCGGGTCGCCCTCGGCCGACTCGAGAGTATGGCGCTCGAATCCTGACGGACCGACGCGACCTCAGCCGTCGCCGGGAGTCCCCGGCCCGACGCGTTCTCAGTCGTCGTCGGCCGTCGTCTCGGCGGTGTCGGCGGCGATGGTCTCGCGTCCTGTGTCGGTGACGGTGTCGCGGTCGGCCTCGGGGTCCATTCCCGGCATGACGGTGTCGCGGGTGGCCCGGTTCTCGTCGATGGTCGGGCGCACTGCTTCCGGGTCGTCCGGCCCGATGGTCTCGCGGCCTGTGTCGGTGACGGTGTCGCGGTCGGCCTCGGGATCCATTCCCGGCATGACGGTGTCGCGGGTCGCCCGGTTCTCGTCGATGGTCGGGCGCAGTGCCTCCGGGTCCATGGACTTCGTCGGCTCGTCGCGCTCGCCGTCGAGGACGACCGTGGCTCGGTCCCGCTCGGGATCCAGGTCGTCGCGTTCGTCTTCGTCGAGGTCCTTCGGCGCGAGCGTGAGGAAGTAGCCGACGCCGAAACCGATGAGCGCGGCGATGATCACGAGGGGTATCCACTGGGCGCCGGACATGGCGCGGAAGCGGAACAGCGACGAGGCGATAGCCAGCACCACGCCGACCTGGAGGCCGACGATCCCCAGACGCGTCGCCCTGACGAGGCGGTTGACCTCGAGACGTCGCCGGAGGATCGCGATGAGATTGCGCAGGACGACGACGGCGGCGAACACGATCAGCAGGTAGAAGACCGTGTTGGCCGCCGCGAACGCGTCGCCGCGGATGTCGAGTGTGAAGTCGCGGCTCGCGAGCGTGGAGTTCTCGCCGTCGAGGAGGCGCATCTCGGCCCGGAAGTACCCGGACGCCTGCCCCTCGACGCCGACGAAGTCGACCGGGAGGGTGACGGACTCGGACTCCCCCGGCTCCACGACGATCTGGGTGCGCAGCGCCTGGGTGAGGAACGTGAACGACAGGAGCTTCGACTCGATCCGGATCTGGCCCACCTCGACCGACTCGTCGCCGTCATTGGTGACCGTCAGTTCCAGGTCGATGATGTCGGCGGAGTCGACCCTCAGCGGGCTGGCGCTGTCGACGTCGTCGAGGGACCGATCCCCGAAGACGGCATCGAAGGTGACGTCGCCGTTCTGGGCGGCCGCGGGCGCGCTGGTCGCCAGCAGGCCGGCCGAAACGATGACGATGGCCGCGACGGCCGGGACCCAACGGCCCGCGGATGTCTGCTGCTGCCGCTGTTCTATCGGTGTCTTCAAGGAACTGAACATTATCTGACCGGCTCTGGCGGGGCGCTGTGCGCGGTCGGCTTCACGTCAGCGAAATCGGCGACACGAATCGAGGCTCGGGTCCTGCGCGGCGGCTAACGTCGCCGGGTAGGGGGCAACGTCCGCCCCCGGGGACCGTGGAGGCCTGTCGATGAGCCAGAACCTGCGCCGTTTCGTTCGTTGCGTCTACGCCCTCGACGCAGTGGTCAACCGCGTCGAGGTGGAGGCGTGGGACAACCCGTCACCGTGTCCCGAGTGGACCGCTCGGGAGGTCCTCGGACACGCCCTCACCGTCGTTCGGCTGGTCGGGGATACCGCTGCGGGCGCGCAGGCCCGGGGTCCGGGGCCCACCGAGACGGCGGGCGACGACCCGCTGTCCACCTGGGCGGCAGCTCGCGATCACACCCTCGAGGCGCTGGACACCCAGGGGGTTCTGCGGACGGAGCGTGACACGCCGTTCGGCCACATCTCCGTCGACAGCTTCCTCGCCGGAATCTACGTCGACCCGCTCACACACACGTGGGATCTCGCGGTGGCCACAGGTCAACCCCATGGCATCGCAGCGGACCTGGCGGCCGAGGCGCAGGCCACCGTCGTGAAGATCGGCGACGCCATCCGCGGCCCGGGACGGATGGCCGATCCGGTGCCGGGGGACTGGCACGATCCCGTGGCGAGCTTCGCCGCTTTCACCGGTCGTCGCCCCTGAGGGCTTCACGCCGTCGGCTTGGTCTGCCTACAGTGCGGCGCCGTGGACGTGGGGCGCAGGACGATCACTCACCGCCTTCTCGGTGGTGTCGCCGCGTGGGTCCTCGTCGCGGTCGTGCTGCGCGCCTTCGTCGTGCAGCCCGAGATGTGTCCGGTGGTGACGCCGGCCGAGGTCACCGCAGCGGTGGTCGAGACGGTGGGATGGTTCGAGCGCAACCAACTCGACGACGGCACCTGGCTCTACCGCTACGACAAGGACGACGACGTCGACCTCGGCGGCTACAACCTCACCCGGCATGCCGGCGTGACAATGTCGCTCTACCAGGCTGACGCCGCCGGGGTGTCGGGCGCCCGGTCCATCGCAGACGCAGGGACGGCCTTCGCCCTCGACAATCTGATCACCGCCGGCGACGGGCTCGCGTTCCATCGGGGCAGCGCCGACGTGCGGGTCGGGGCGACGGCGCTGCTCGTCGCCGGGCTGGTCATCCGGCGCGACACGACCGGGGCCGCCACCTACGACGAGGAGATGGTGGAGATGGGCGAGTTCCTGATCGGTCAGATCGAGGCCAATGGTGCCGTGCTCGCGGGGTGGGACCCCGACACGGGTCTACCGGTCCCTGACAGCTACTCGAAGTTCTTCACCGGTGAGGTCTTCTGGGCGCTGGCGAGTCTGGCCCGGGTCGAGCCGGACGGGCCGTGGCGCGACGCGGCTGAGTCGATCGGCATGTACATCGTGGAGGAACGTGACGAGGCCGAGGAGGTCTGGCCACCGTTGCCGGACCACTGGGCAAGCTACGCCTTCGTCGAGCTCGGGGGAGGAGACGCCGACTACATCGAACGCCAACAGGCGCTCTTCGGCGGCCAGGTCCGCTACGAGTCCCAACGCGACACGGACTGGTGGACCTATCTGACCCGCGGGCGAAGGGCCCTGGGTGCCGGCGTCGGCACCCTGGGCGAGGCGCTCGGGAACCTCTGGCAGGTGGCCCCCGACGACGATGTCGCAGCGCGCGGCGCCTGTCTGGCGGGGATGCTCGTCGAGCGTCAGGTCGATGCCGACGAGGCGCTCTCCGAGCGTGACCCGGGTCGCACCGCCGGGGCGTGGTTCCAGTTCGGCGTCACCCAGATGGACGACCAGCAACACGCCATGTCAGCGTTGCTCTTGACGATGCCGATCCTGGAGAGCCTGTCGTGAGTACCGCCGTCGCCGTTCTCGCACTCGCGTTCGGTCTCAACGCCTTCCGGCGTCGTCGCGAACTGCCCGGGACACCGTTGTACGTCGCCGTCGGAGCTGTTCTCGCGCTGGCCGGCTACCTGGTGCTCGCTGCGGTCGCGGATCCGCTCCTCGACGGTCTCGACATCTCCGCGCCCAACGCCCGTATCGGCGCAGGTCTCACGCTCGGCCTGGCCGCCGTGTTCGACCTCTTCCGACGGGCGCCGGATCCGGCATCGGTCCCTTCCGGCCCGCTCGCCTCTCTCGCGCCGGCGTTCTTCCCGGTGCTCTTCCGTCCCGATGTCGGGGTGCTCGCAATCAGCGCAGGCGCCGACAGGGGCGTCGGCGCCGTCGTTGTCGGTGCAGCGATCGGTCTCGCGGCGTGTGTCGGATGGGCGGCTGTCGTGGACGACGAAGCAGGTCCCGTCACGTTGCGCCTCGAGCGGGGGCTCGGTCACCTGGCGACGGCGTTCACGCTGTGGCTCG
Source organism: Acidimicrobiales bacterium (assembly GCA_040219085.1). Lineage (NCBI taxonomy): Bacteria > Bacillati > Actinomycetota > Acidimicrobiia > Acidimicrobiales > Acidimicrobiales bacterium. The sequence continues at coordinate 78,960 of JAVJTC010000043.1, read as the reverse complement.
CAGTCGACGTGACCGTCGACGGTGTCATCGACGTGTGAAGGCCGCCTCCGCGCGCCACCGGGTCGGGAAGTCGCGGGTGACGGAGGGGTTTGCGCGCAACTATGTTACTGTTGTGTTCCGAAGTAGCTGATCCGTAACATCGGTGATTGTCGATCGAGGAGGTCGTCGGGTGGGCCCCGACGCAGCGCGACGGTGGTGGAGGGGCGCATCCGCAGCATCGCTGGGGCTGGTCCTGTTGACCATCGCGGTCGCAGTGGGAGTCTCCGCTGCGGGCGGAGACTCGGGCGCAGACGGCGACGCAACGCCCACCGTACTACCCCGGCTCGCCGCTGTGGCCAATGAGCCGACCGCGCCGACGACACCCACGCCTACGGCGTCTCCCTCACCGGATCCAACCGTGTCCGCGACGGCCACCCCCACGGCCACTGCAACGCTGACACCTACGCCGACCCCCACAGTGCCGGCGACCGTCGAGCCAACTGCGACCGCGCAGTCCACGCCACTGCCAACCGTCGAGGTGTCCACCCCGACGCCGATTCCCATGCCGACACCGCCACCGCCTCCGGTGACGGCGCAGACTCTGGCCGTGCCGACCGCCGCGCCGACGGCCCCGCCGCCCACCCCCACGCCGACGGCCCCGCCGCCCCCGCCACCCACCCCCACGCCGACACCTACGCCTTCGCCTCCGTCGAACGCGGGGTCCGAAGCTGCACTCGTCGCGCGCACGAACGCGGTACGTTCATCGGCCGGCCTCGGTCCGCTGACCGTCGACGGTTCGCTGACGGCCCATGCGAGGGCATGGGCGGCGCATATGGCCACGACAGGGGTCCTGGGGCACTCCGGCGGCGTCGCCTGGCCCAACTGGGGCGAGAACGTCGGCTACGCCTTCGACTCGGTGAACACGGTGTTCGACCTGTGGCTTGCGAGCCCCGGTCACCTCGACAACATGTTGCATCCCGGCGTGACCCATATCGGCATCGGTGTCGTCGTGGACGCATCCGGCCAGATCTGGGTCAGCCAGATCATGGGCGGCTGAGGGAACGGCGCTCCGGACCGTCGCAGCGGTGCCCACAGTCGCCGCTACCGTGAAGGTCATGGCTGATCCCACGACTTTCGCGGCGCAGGCGACGCCGTTCACCGATCAGCTCTACTCGACGGCGTTGCGGATGACCCGTAACCCCAGCGATGCCGAAGACCTGGTCCAGGAGACCTTCCTGCGCGGCTACCGGGGATTCGAGCGGTTCGAGGAGGGCACGAATCTGCGTGCCTGGCTGTTCCGCATCCTCACGAACACGTTCATCAACACCTACCGGCGCAAGCAGCGGCGTCCGGACGAGACCGACCTCGCGGACCTCCCCGACCTCTATCTGTACCGCCAACTCGACGATGGCGAGCGCGGCCGCAGTGCCGAGGACGAGCTGCTCGACCACCTCACCGAGGGCGAGATCGTCGACGCGCTCGAGGCTCTACCGGACCAGTACCGCCTCGCGGTACTGCTCGCCGACGTGGAGGGATTCGCCTACAAGGAGATCGCCGAGATCCTCGACATCCCGATCGGCACCGTCATGAGTCGCCTGCATCGTGGAAGAAAGCGCCTCCAGGAGCAGTTGTACGAGTTCGGCCGACGACGTGGACTCGTCGACGAACCGGTCGAAGCAACCGAGGACGACCCCCGACGCGATCGGGACGGCGCCGTGGCGGGTTCCGCGGCGACCAGCGTGACGGGAGGAGCGGAGTGACACACGAAGACTGCCCAGGCGTGCCCTACGACTGCGACGGGGCCATGAAGCGGATCACCGCGGCCCTCGACGGCAGGGTGACCGACCAGCGCATCAGCGAACTGCTCGCCGAGTTCGACGACTGTGCGCCGTGCGTCAGGGCCTTTCGTCTCGAGGTCCGGATCCAGCACACGCTGTCGGAGTCGTGCCATGAGCAGGCACCGCCCGAACTGCGGGCGAGGATCTCCGACGCGTTGACGCGTATCGACCTCAGCGGCATCGAGGTCACAGACCTCTGAGCTCCGGGTCCGTCCGGGTACCCGGGCGCGCCGCGCCGGCGACGCAACCGCGACGGAATAGCCGGACACCCCGGCTGGTTCCGCATCCGTGGCCTACGAAGCTGTGCGGGGCGAGCGCCCCACGAGCGAGACCAGAACGGCACCGCGTTCGGCGAAAGGTCGGGTGTGTGTCGAGGAGGACTGCGGCACCAGGTTGTCGATCTACAACGACCTGGACTACTGCGCCCATCACCAGCCGATGGTCGTCCAGCGGATGCGTGGACGGGTCATCGACGAATGAGATCGAGCCCGGGGCCGTGTGGGTGTGACGGCGCACGACGGCGACCCTAGGATGTCGCCCATGCTGATCGCAGTCATCTGGCACTGGTGGATCGCCCCTCTCCTCGCGGCGGGTGCCGTGCTGGCCGTCCTCGGGACGATCGTGGGCTATCTGAAGTCCGTGTCGTCGCAGCGGTATCCGAACCGGCGACAGCGAGCGGCCCGTAAGTCGTGACGACACCCGTCGACTGGGATTTCGCACAACGCGTCGCCGAGCGCTTCTCCCGCAGGGAGCAGGCCACCGACGCCTACCACCACGAGACGCTCGTCGCCGACTTCCACGAGCTGACGGCCGAGGCCGAGCAACTCGTCGCAGCGGAGACAGGCCTTGTGTCCAACGCGGGCCCGGCCCGTGCGAGGGTCGCCGACCGCTCCATGTGGATCGGAGCGAACATCGCTTCGTTCCAGCGTCTCCTGCGTCCGCTGACCGACAAGATGGCCGAGAAGTTCGACAAGCAGGGCCCTCTCGCCGGTCTGACCCGACGTGCGGGCGGTGCCGAGGTCGGCATCGTCCTGGGCTGGATGTCGACGCGGGTCCTCGGACAGTACGACCTGCTCATCATCGAAGAAGAACGGCCCGACGACCAGGACATCGTCTACTACGTCGGTCCGAACATCCTGGCTCTCGAACGCAAGCACGGGTTCCCGCCCCGTGAGTTCCGTCTCTGGTTGGCCCTGCACGAGACCACCCACCGCGCCCAGTTCACCGGGGTGCCGTGGCTACGGGGATATTTCCTCTCCCTCGTGGAGGAGACCCTCGACGAGATCGACCCTGACCCGCAACGACTTCTCGACGCCGCGAAGAAGATTCTCGAGGCACGCCGGCGGGGAGAGGACGCTCTCGACGGCGGTCTCGCCGTCCTTCTCGCAACCGAGCGCCAACGCGAGGTGCTCGACCGGATCTCGGGGATGATGAGCCTTCTGGAGGGCCACGGTGACGTCACGATGGATCGTGCGGGTGAAGGTCGCGTCCCCAACGCCGAACGTTTCGCATCGGTCCTGCGCCGTCGCCGCAACTCCGCCCGCGGAGTGAGTCGCCTGTTCCAGAAGCTCATCGGGATCGAGGCGAAGCTCAACCAGTACGCCGCCGGTGAGGCGTTCATCGCCGCCGTCGAGGAAGCCGGCGGGCCCGAGCTGCTCAACCGTGCGTGGGAGGGCCCCGAGAACCTCCCCTCGATGAGCGAGATCCGTGAGCCGGCGCTGTGGATCGAGCGGATTCGCACCGGGGCGGATCCCGCAGCCCTGGCGGGTTGACCCCGGCGGCGCTGAGGGCCGCCTGCGGCGACCTCGCGTCCCGTTGCCATTTCCCGGCACCCGGTTCGAGGGTGGTGTGTGCCGTCTCCGGCGGAGCCGACTCGGTCTCGCTCGCCATCCTCGCGGTGGCGTCCGGCCTCACCGTCACGATCGCCCACGTCGACCACGGGCTGCGCGCCGACTCGGGTGACGATGCGGCCGCGGTTCGTAGCCTCGCCGAGGACCTCGATGTCGCGTTCGTCGTGCACCGGGCGAACGTCGAACCCGGACCCGACCTCGAGGCGCGTGCCCGTGCGGCCCGGCACGCCGCCGTGGGGCCCGACGCGCTCTTCGGCCACACGGCCGACGACGTCGCCGAGACCGTGCTGTGGAATCTCCTGCGGGGAGCGGGACCCGCCGGTACGTCACCGATGATCGGGTCGGCGCGTCATCCGCTCATCGGACTACGCAGGTCCCAGACACGCGCCCTGTGTGCGGAGCTCGGCATAGAACCCCGGCACGACCCGACCAACGACGACCCGGCCTTCACCCGCAACAGGGTCCGCCACGAGGTGTTGCCCCTTCTCGACGACGTCGCAGGTCGTGACGTCGTCGCAGCGATCGTGCGCCATGCCGAGCTCAGTGCCGAACTGGCGGCGCTCGCCGATCACCTCGGCGGCGCGGTCGACCCGACCGACGCCGCGGCCCTGACCTGCGAGCCCCGGGCGGTCGCGCGCGCTGCGGTGCGTCGCTGGATCATGGAGACCACAGCTGACGGCTACGGACCCGACCTCGCCACTGTGGACCGGGTTCTCGACGTCGCCCGCGGGACCTGGCGGGCGACCGAGATCGGTGACGGCCGCAGCGTGGCGCGCACGGCGGGGGAACTCCGGATCATCGAGACCCGGACCGGTAGGCTCGTCGATCCGTGAACACCTCACATCCCCCACCCGACCCCGGACCCGTCCTGTTGCCCGCCGAGGTGATCAGCGGCCGGATCAGCGAACTCGGCGAGGAGATCACCCGCGACTATTCCGGGCGGGCCCCGCTGCTGGTTGGTGTCCTCAAGGGCGCCTTCATGTTCATGGCCGACCTCGCGCGGGCGATCGACCTGCCCGTCGAGATGGACTTCATGGCGGTGTCGTCCTACGGCGAGTCGACGAAGAGCTCGGGCGTCGTACGGATCGTCAAGGATCTCGATCTCGACCTCGGCGATCGCGACGTGATCCTCGTGGAGGACATCGTGGACAGCGGACTGACGCTCGCCTATGTCCGCCGCAACCTCTGGGCCCGCAACCCGGCGTCGCTCGAGATCTGTGCGCTGCTCGTGCGCGAGGGCCGACAGGAGACGAGCAACGAGCTCGCCTACGTCGGCTTCGAGGTCCCGCCGGACTTCGTCGTCGGGTACGGCCTCGACGTGGCGGAACGGTTCCGGAATCTCCCGGATATCCGCTCGTACGACCCGCTGTGAAGTCGATCCGGCCATCCTGCGAGCCGGGTCGTCCGAGCGACCCATTCGGCGGCCACCGCCGGGGTTCGGTCACGGCCGACCGGTAGCCTCGCGACCGTGAAGCTCCTCCGGCCACGCACCCGCGGCCAGGTCTGGACCGTCATCGCGGTCTGCCTGGTGATCGCAGGCGGTCTCTGGTGGTTCGGATTCCGCGACGGCGGGGTCGACCGGACCCCGTTGACCCTCAACGAGTTCCGGACCGCCATAGCCGACGCCGACGTGGATGCCGTCACGATCGACGACCGGGCCAGCGTGATCACGGGGGAGCTGGACGACGGCACCCTGTTCCGCGTCACCTACCCCCGGGAGTTCGGCGACGAGCTGACGGAGGACCTCATCGACGCCGGGGTCGAGACCCGCATCAGCAACGCCGGTGGGTCACTGCTGCTGGGGGTGTTCCTGTCCCTGCTGCCCGTCCTCGTCTTGTTGACGGTCTTCCTGGTGATCTTCAAGAAGATGCAGAGCAGCGGCGGCGGGCTGTTCCGCATGGGCAAGACCCAGGCGCGCAAGATCTCCGCCGACGAACCGACGGTCGGTTTCAGCGACGTCGCCGGCGCGGACGAAGCGGTCGAGGAGCTCCAGGAGATCAAGGACTTCCTGTCGAACCCGCAGCGGTTCCTCGCCATGGGCGCCAAGATCCCCAAGGGTGTTCTTCTCTACGGTCCGCCCGGCACGGGTAAGACCCTGCTCGCACGTGCGGTGGCCGGAGAGGCCGGTGTTCCGTTCTTCTCGCTGAGCGGCTCGGACTTCGTCGAGATGTTCGTCGGTGTCGGCGCGAGCCGGGTCAGGGACCTCTTCGCCCAGGCGAAGGAGGCCGCGCCCGCCATCGTCTTCGTCGACGAGATCGACGCTGTCGGCCGTCATCGTGGCGCCGGCGTCGGCGGCGGTCACGACGAACGCGAACAGACGCTCAACCAGCTCCTCGTCGAGATGGACGGTTTCGACGTCGCAACGGGTGTCATCCTCATCGCAGCGACGAACCGCCCGGACATCTTGGACCCCGCGCTGCTGCGTCCGGGCCGCTTCGATCGCCAGATCGTCGTCGACCGTCCCGACCTTCTGGGGCGTCGGTCGATTCTCGACGTGCACGGCGCGACCAAGCCTCTGGGCGACGACGTCGATCTGGAGACCGTCGCGCGGCGCACGCCCGGTTTCACCGGCGCCGACCTCGCGAATCTCATGAACGAATCAGCGCTCCTCGCCGCTCGGCGCGGCAGCCAGATCATCGAGACCGTCGACCTCGAGGCCGCAATCGACAGGGTCATCGCCGGTCCCGAGCGCAAGAACCGGGTGATGTCGGAACGCGAGCGGCGCATCGTCGCGTTCCACGAGGCCGGACACGCGCTCGTCGGCCACATCCTCCAGAACACCGACCCGATCCACAAGGTGTCGATCGTCTCGCGGGGCCGGGCGCTGGGCTGGACGCTTTCGTTGCCGGTAGAGGACAGGTACCTCAAGTCACGGTCCGAGCTCCGCGACGAGATGGCGATGCTCCTCGGCGGCCGGGCGGCTGAGGAGATGGTGTTCGGTGACCCGACGACGGGCGCCGCCGACGACATCGACCGGGTGACGAAGCTCGCCCGGACCATGGTCGCCGAACACGGCATGTCCGAGAGGATCGGCCCCCGCAGACTCGGGGCCCGCCGTGACGAGGTGTTCCTCGGCAAGGAGGTCGGTCACGACCGCGACTACTCCGAGGAGGTCGCGTCGGTGATCGATTCCGAGGTCGCCGAACTCGTGGACATCGCGCATCGTGAGGCGCGGGCCATCCTCGTGACCCACCGGGGCGCGCTGAACGACCTCGCCGCGGCGCTCATCGAGCACGAGACCCTCGACGAGGAGGATCTGGCGGAGATATTCGAGGGTCTCGAGTCCTGGGACCGTCAGACCCTCGGCGATCACCACCGTTCCGGCGTGCCCGAGGAGTCAACCGCGATCCTCGACACATCGCCGATGCTCTCGGAGGACATCGGTCACTCCGACCGGGGTGAGCGACCGACCAACCGGGGTTGATCCCACCGCCGTATCTCTTTGCGGCGGTCACGGGAGCCGAGCCACCGAAGCGGTAGAATCCGCCGCGTGACGGCCCCTGTACTGCGCCTCGACGCCTGCCAGAGCCGCGCGGGCGCCCTCGTGGCACCCGCCGCGGAACCGGGTGGCGAAGATGTTCTCCTCGTAGCGCCGGTGGGCGTGTCGACGCTGGCGGCCCTACCCCAGACCGTCGTGGGGATCTCGCAGCGGGTCGTGGTCGATCTCGTCGCCGTGGACCCGAGGGCACCGGGAGATGTCGTCGAACGCGTGGTCGACGGCGTGTGGTCGCTGGCGTGTGGCGCCGAGGTCCGGACCGATCTCCCCGACGACCTCGCTGCTGCGGCGTCGGTTCTGACGCCAGACGGTGGAGGGGTTGCGCGATGGTGAAGGGAAAGTGGGCCGAAGGGATCGTGCCCCGCAACTTCCACTGGGTGATCAAGGATCGCCTGGCGGTCTGTGAACGTCCGGGGGGCTACGGCGAGAGCCACCGCCGGGTGCGTCGTACCGAGGAGATCATCTGGATCCGCGAGAACGGCTTCGACCCCGTCGTCTCCCTCATCAACGCGCCATCCAACCTCCACAACTATTCCGAGCTCGACGTGGGTGCGATCCACTGTCCGGTGCCGATGCCGGAACCGTCCACCGAGACGCTGCGCCGCTTCTTCACGCTGGTCGGTGAGAACCTGCATCAGGGACGCCGCGTCCTCGTGCACCGTCAGTCGGTCGACGACGGCCTCGCTGGTCTGCTGGCCGGCCTGCTCGTCTGGCACGGGATCGTAAAGGTCGAGCACGAGGCGATCACGATCGTGGAGCGCCTGCTGGAACGACAGATGGGTCCGACCGGGCGGGCGATCGTCTCGCGCAGCTCCCGGCTGATCGCCCGCGCGGGCGACTGACCTCCTGTTTGTGATGGGCGACGCCATCCTCATACGGGACCTGCGGGTCCTCGCCCGTTGCGGCGCCCTCCCCGAGGAGCACGAACGGCCTCAGCCCTTCGACATCGACCTCGACGTGTTCACGGACATGGCCCGAGCGTCGGAGACCGACGATCTGGCGGACACGATCGATTACGGGGAACTCACCGCCGCAGTGGTGGAGCGGGTGACGACAGGCCACGTCACGCTCCTCGAGCGGTTGGCCGCGGTGATCGCCGAGGTCGTCCTTGTCGATGAGCGCGTGAGCGAGGTCACCGTCGAGGTGCGCAAGGTCCGGCCCCCGCTGCCCCACGACGTGGCGACGACCGGTGTGAGGATCACCCGGGACCGACCGTGACGAGGGCCCTTCTCGCTCTCGGCTCGAATCTCGGTGACAGGCGCGGGCATCTGGCCGACGCCCTCGCGTCGATGCCCGACGTGGTCGCCACCTCCGACGTCTTCGAGACGGCCCCCGTCGGTGGGCCCGACCGCCAGGGCCCCTACCTCAACATGGTCGCCCTGTTGGAGACCGACCTGTCGGCGCGTGAACTCCTCGGTGTCGCCCGCCGTCTCGAGCAGGCCGCGAGCCGCCGCCGTGAGGTCCACTGGGGGCCACGTACCCTCGATGTCGACATCTTGTGGGTCGACGGCGAGACCGTCGACTCCGACGATCTCGTCGTCCCGCATCCCCGGATGACCGAGCGGGCCTTCGTCATGATCCCCGTGCGCGATGTCGCCCCCGATCTCGCCACCGACTGGCCCTCCGAGTCCGCGGCCGTCGTGAGATTGGGGCCGCTGGAATCGCTCGCTCACGGGTGAGACGTCGCGTACGCATCGTCGGGGGCGGTCGTGCGGGCGGCGCGTTCGCGCTGGCTCTCGGATCGGTGGGCTGGAGCGTCGTCGGCGTCCTCGGTAGGGACGACGACCCGCGAGATGCCGCGAGCGACGTCGATCTCGTGCTGATCGCCACGCCTGACGCGGCGGTCGCGGTCACGGCGGCCACGATCGAGCCGGACCCCGAGACGGTCGTCGCCCACGTGGCAGGTTCACTGGGTCTCGGCGTCCTCGCCGGCCACCCGCGGCGGGGAGCGCTCCACCCGCTGATGAGTCTCCCGGATCCAGAGGCGGGCGCGCGCCTGTTGCTCGGAGGCGGCATCTTCGCCGTGGCGGGGGACCCCCTGGCGGGTGCGGTCGTCGATGATCTGGGCGGACGCACCGTCGAGGTCTCCGATGAGCATCGTGTCCTCTACCACGCCGCCGCGTGTGTCGCGTCGAATCATCTGGTGGCGCTCCTCGGTCAGGTCGAGAGGCTGGCCGAAATCGTCGGCGTCCCGTTCGAGGCCTACCTGGACCTCGTCGCCGGGACGGTGGCGAACGTGGGCGAAGTCGGTCCGGCCGCGGCGCTCACGGGGCCAGCCGCGCGCGGTGATGTCGATACGATCCGACGTCATCTCGCGGCTCTGCCCTTCGACGAACGGCCCGGCTACGAGGCGATGGTCGCCGAGGCCCGACGACTGGCGGGCGGCACCTCCGGAGGGGAGCGAGGATGAGGACCTTCGAGACGAAGCAGGCGCTGCGCGTCTGGCTCGACGAGGCGCGTGCGGACGGTGCGACGATCGGTGTGGTCCCGACGATGGGCTACCTGCACGACGGACACATCAGCCTGGTGCGACGGTCCGTGCGGGAATGCAACCTCACCGTCGTGACGATCTTCGTCAACCCGCTGCAGTTCGCCCCTGACGACGATCTCGAGGCCTATCCCCGGGACCTCGATCGCGACCGGGCCGCCTGCGCCGCGGCGGGCGCCAACGCCGTGTTCGCCCCTTCGGTCTCGGAGATGTACCCCCGCCCGATCGAGACGACGGTGAGCGTCGGTGGCGTGTCGGGGCCGCTGGAAGGCGAGTACCGGCCCGGGCATTTCGACGGGGTCGCGACGGTCGTGACCAAGTTGTTGTCGATCGCCGGGAGCTGTCGGGCCTACTTCGGCGAGAAGGACTGGCAACAGCTCGCGGTGATACGGCGGATGGCCACCGACCTGGACCTCCCCGCCACGATCGTCGGCTGTCCGATCGTGCGGGAAGCCGACGGGCTCGCGATGTCGAGCCGCAACGTCTATCTCGACGCCCCACAGCGGCGCGCGGCGGCCGTTCTCAACCGGGCGCTCGCCGCGGGAGTGGCGGCGGTCGAAGCCGGTGAGCGAGACCCCGGGGCCGTGCGCGCGGTCGTCGACTCGGTTCTCGCGACGGAGCCACTCGTCGACACGCCCGACTACGTGGCCGTGGTCGACGCGACCACGTTGCGGGAGCCGGCGACCCTGTCGGGATCGGTGCGGCTCCTCGTCGCGGCCAGGGTCGGCCGCGCCCGCCTCATCGACAACATGGGTGTGGTGCTCTCCGGAGACTCCTGAAGGCAAAGGGGAGAGCCGCGCGGCGGGCCGGTGACCGTGGGTCGCGCACCGTTATCCTTGCGCCCATGTCGAACCCGGCGGGATGGTTCCCCGACCCTTATGGTCGCCACGAGCTGCGGTACTGGAACGGAACGGAGTGGACCGAGCACGTGTCCTCGCACGGCCGCCAGAGCGTCGATGCACCTTCGGGCGTGCCGCCGGCCGTCACCGGTACCGCCACACCGGATCGCATCGCCGATCAACTCCGGCGCCACGAGGCGGCCACCGCCAGGGCGGGCGGGACGGCGGCCACATGGCAGGGGAGCGGACACCTCCTCGATGAGCCGGTGCTCGTGGTGAACCAGAAGGCCAAGATCATCGAGGTCAACGCGGAGTACGCCGTCTACGACGGAACCGGCACCCAGATCGGGGCGGTGCGCCAAGTCGGTCAGAGCGCCCTGAAGAAGTTCGTCCGGGTCGTCTCGAGCGCCGACCAGTTCATGACGCACACCTACCAGGTGGTCGACGCCGCCGGGAACGTCGTGATGGGGATCACCCGGCCCCGGAAGTTCGTCAAGTCCCGGGTCGTGGTCACCGACGGTCTCGGCGAGGTGGTCGGTGAGGCCCGGCAGGAGAACGCCATCGGCAAGATCCGCTTCGGGCTCTACGGCGCCGACGACGAACGCGTCGGGACCATCCGCGCCGAGAACTGGCGGGCCTGGAACTTCGACGTGGTGGATGCCGCAGACGAGTCGGTGGCACGGATGACCAAGACCTGGGAGGGTCTCGCCAAGACGCTGTTCACCACGGCGGACAACTACGTGGTGCAGATCCACCGTCCGTTGGCGGATCCGCTACGGACACTCGTCGTGGCGGCGGCACTCACCGTCGACACGGCACTCAAGCAGGACTCGCGGGGCTTCTCGTGAGAAGCCCGACACCCTTCGACCCTCCCGCAGGCGTGGTCGCCGATCGCGTCGCACTCGCTCTGGCGGAAGACCTCGAACCGCTCGGCGACGTGTCGGCAGCGCTTTTGGATCCGATGCGCCGTGTCACGGCGACCATCGCGTCCCGCGCCACAGGCGTCCTCGCCGGGGTGGCCTGCGCAGACGAGACCTTCGCACGCGTGGATCCCGCCATCGCCGTGACATGGCACGCGGTCGACGGCGACGCGGTCGAGCCCGGGACGCGCTGTGCCACCGTCGCAGGGTCGCTCGCGTCGATTGCGACCGCGGAGCGGACGGCGCTCAACTTCCTCGGTCACCTCTCGGGTATCGCCACCTCCACGCGGCTACACGTCAGCGAGGCTCTCGGGCAGGTCACCGTGTGGGACACTCGCAAGACGACACCGGGGCTGCGTGCGCTCGAGAAGGCTGCGGTACGAGCCGGTGGCGGTCGTAATCACCGGGGCAATCTGTCCGAGTGGGTGATGATCAAGGACACCCATCTGTCGGTGACGTCCATCGCCGACGCTGTGGCCGCGGCCCGTGACCGCTGGCCCGGCAAGACGGTTGAGGTCGAGTGCGACTCACTCGACCAGGTCCGGGAGGCGCTCGACGCCGGGGTCGACCTCGTCCTCCTGGACAACATGACTCCCGTGGAGACGCGTGAATGCGTGTTGGCTGCGGAGGAACACGCGGCCGGCCACGACCGTCGTCCACTGCTCGAGGCATCAGGTGGGATCAGCCTCGAGGTCGTACGGGCCTACGCCGCCACCGGGGTCGACCTCGTCTCGATCGGGGCTCTCACGAATTCGGCGCCCATCCTCGACCTCGGCCTCGACATCGACACGGACGAGGGGAGCCAGCCGTGCTCCTCGTAGTCGATGTCGGGAACACACAGACGGTGGTCGGTCTGTACGAGATCGACGGTGAGACGCCGCCGGAGCCGTCGGCCTCGGCGGGGCTCGTGGGGCACTGGCGGGCCGCCACCGAGCACCACCGCACCGACGACCAGTTGATGGTCCTGCTGAGCGGCATGCTCGAACTCGAGGACTGGGACATCACGTCGGACATCGAGGGCGTGGCCGTGTCCTCGGGTGTTCCCCGCGTCACCACCGCGCTGCGGGAGATGTCGGTGCGCCACCTCAACGTCGACCCCATCGTCCTGGGACCCGGCGTCAAGACCGGGATGCCCGTTCGCTATGAGAACCCCCGTGAGGTCGGCGCGGACAGGATCGCGAACGCCGTCGGTGCCTTCGACCTGTTCGGGGGACCGACCATCGTCGTGGACTTCGGGACCGGGACGACCTTCGACGCGATCTCCGGCGACGGCGAGTATCTCGGGGGTGCCATCGCCCCCGGCGTCGAGATCAGCCTGGAGGCCCTGTTCGAGCGCGCCGCGGCCCTGCGCGCCGTGGAACTCGTCGAGCCACAGAGCGTGATCGGGCGTTCGACGATGGAGTCTCTGCAGTCCGGTGCCGTGTACGGCTACGCCGCTCAGGTGGACGGGTTGGTCCGACGGATAGAGGCCGAGCTCGGAGAGGCCGCCGTACCCGCGACCGGTGGCCTCGCACCTCTCATCGCCCCACACTGCGAGACGGTGGAACGTGTCGAGCCGTGGCTCACGCTGCACGGTCTGCGACTCATCTGGGCGAAGAACGCATGACCCAGCCGTTCCGCTACGAGGTCGATGCGAGCGCGGCCTCACTTATCGAACGCCACGGTGGCATCGACGACGGTTCCGAGACCGGCGAGACAGCGACGATCGCCGGCCGGGTCGTGCTGCGCCGGGTTCAGGGGAAGCTCGCATTCGCGACCCTGCAGGACTCTTCGGGCCGTGTCCAGCTGTTCGCGCCGCAGAAGACCACCCCGGACTACGAGGCCTTCTGTGATCTGAACCTGGGCGACTGGATCGGGGTCACCGGCGAGGTGATGAAGACCAGACGGGGGGAGCTGTCGGTACGTGTCGACGCCTGGACCCGCCTCGCTGAGGCACGGCGCCCGTTCCCGGACAAGTGGCACGGGCTGACCGACGTCGACACCCGCTACCGCCAACGTGAGGTGGACCTGTGGGTGACGCCGGAGGCCGCTGAGGCCTTCCGTGTGCGCAGCCGCGTGCTGTCGCTGCTGCGGGCCGAGCTCGACCGTCGGGGATTCATCGAGGTCGAGACCCCTGTGTTCCATCCGATCCCGGGTGGCGCGCTCGCGAAGCCCTTCATCACCCACCACAACGCGCTGGACGTGGACCTGTACCTGCGGATCGCGCCGGAGCTCTACCTGAAGCGCCTGGTGATCGGTGGCATGGAGAGGGTCTTCGAGATCGCCCGCGTCTTCCGCAACGAGGGTCTGTCGACGCGCCACAACCCCGAGTTCACGATGCTCGAGCTCTACCAGGCCTACGCCGACTACACCGACATGATGGCGCTGACCGAGGAGGTGGTCGCCGGGCTCGCCACCGCCATCCACGGCACGACGACCATCACCTACGGGGGACGTGAGATCGACCTGGCTCCGCCGTGGCGCAGGGCGACGCTGGTCGAGTTGATCGCGGAGACCACGGGTCACGAGCTCTCGCTGGACATGGGCGTGGACCAGCTCTCGGCCATAGCCGGTCAGGTCGGGATCGAGCCGTCACAGCACTGGGGGCCCGGCAAGCTCCTCCTGGAGATCTACGAGAAGACCACCGAGGCAACGCTGTGGGGCCCGGTCTTCGTCACCGACTATCCGACCGAGGTGTCGCCCCTCGCCCGCGATCACCGCTCCGAGCCCGGCTTCGTCGAGCGCTTCGAGGGGATCGTCGCCGGACGGGAGCTCTGCAATGCGTTCTCCGAGCTCACCGATCCCGACGTCCAGCGGGCCCGCTTCGAGGCCCAGGAGCGCGACCGCGCCACGGGCGACGACGAGGCGATGGTCGTCGACGAGGACTACCTGCGGGCACTCGAGTACGGCCTCCCGCCGACGGGTGGTCTGGGTATCGGGATCGACCGTCTCGTCATGTTGCTCGCCGACGCCGGCTCGATCCGCGACGTCGTTCTGTTCCCCACCCTGCGCCCAGAGGCGGACTGAGCGTGGAGCGCGTCTTCGTGACCGGTCTCGGCGGCGAGATCGGGACGAGGGTCGCGCGCCGCCTGGAAGCTCTCGCCGAGGTCGATGCCATCTGCGGTGTGGATCTGGAGCCGCCCCGCCGTCGGCTCCAACGCACGGAGTTCCATCTGGTTCGTCCCGGTGATGCCGACGGCCTCGTGTCGCTCGTGCACGAGTTCGCGCCGACCGCCGTCGTGCACTTCGGCATCTACGAACCGAACGCCCGCTCGACGCCCGGCGAGGCAGTGCAACGGACAGCCGCTCTGACCGACGCGCTCATGGGCGCGGTGATCGGTGTGCGCACGGTGCAACGGATCGTCGTGCGTTCGGGACTGGAGGTGTACGGCCGCGGCGGGGGTCGTGCCGACGTCCCCGACGAGACGGCGCCCCGTGACCCGACCTCGGGTTTCGGCCGGATCGTGGCCGCCGCCGAGGCCGAGTGCGAGAAGGTCGCCGGGCGGATGGGTGCACCCCTCGCCATTCTGCGTTTCGCCCCCATCGCGGGTGCACACATGCCGAGCCCGCTGGCGCGCTACCTCCGTCTGCCCGTCGTCCCGGTCACGCTGCGGCGGCCGCTGTTCCAACTGGTGCACCTCGACGACGTCGCACGTGCGACGGAGTCGGCCCTCCTGCGGGGATTCGACGGTCCCGTGAACATCGCCGCAGCGGATGCGGTCGACCCCTGGTATGCCACCTGGTCCGCGCGCCGGTTGCCGGTCCCGCTGCCGGCGGCCGGGTTGCTGCTGACCCGATCGGTGACGGAGATCGTCGGGAGTCCACTGCCGGACCACGTGCGTGAGCTCCTGCGACGGGGTCGTCGCGCGACGACCGCGCACGCGACGAGCCACCTCGGTTTCACGGCCCGGTACTCGACCCGCGAGATCGTGGCGGATCTGCATGCGTGGGAGAGCCGCGACCACGTCTCCGCCCCCTGATGGCGACGGCGCGGGCAGCGGACGGAACCGAGATCTCCTACCGGGTCTTCGGGGCGGCCGATGGCGAGCCCCTGGTCCTGATCATGGGCCTCGGGGCGGACCGGTGGGGTTGGGTGCGCCAGTGGCCCGCCCTTCGCCGCCGGTTCAGGTTGGTCGCGCTGGACAACCGTGGCTCGGGTGCGAGCGGCGTCCCGGCAGGCCCCTACGACCTCGAGGTCATGGCGGCGGACGTCATCGCCGTGATGGACGCCGAGGGGATCGGTTCCGCGCACGTGATGGGGGCGTCGCTCGGCGGGGTGCTCGCCCAGATCGTCGCCATCCGACATCCCGCACGGGTTCGTTCCCTGGTCCTGGCGTGCACGGCCTCTCGGATGAAGTCCTGGAGGCGCGCGCTGTTCACCGAGTGGATCGAGATCGCGCTGACCGAGGGTTCGCGGGCCCTTGCGCAGGAGAACATCCGCTGGGTGGTGGCGGCGCGGCACCTGCGGCGCCTGTGGCCGATCTCGCCCGTGGTGGCGCCCCTGATCATCCGTGCGCCGGTGCCCGGCGTGGTGGCCCAGTTGCAGGCGTTGGTCGACGCCCCTGAAGCGGTCGGCGGGTATCTCGGTGAGATCGCCGTGCCGACCTTCGTGATCGTCGGCAGCCAGGACATCCTCACGCCGGTCGCCGACTCCGAGGAGTTGGCCGAGGCGATCCCCGACGCGCGTCTGGAGGTCATCTCGTCGGCTGCGCACGGGTTCATGGTCATGCGTGCGGGTCGCTACAACGACGCGGTGGGCGGGTTCTACGACGAGATCCTCGGGTCCGCTGCAGCGGCGAAGCCATGATCAGCGTTCGTCGCTGGGTGGATCGCGTCGAGGCGACCGAGCGGGCCCGGGCATTCCGGCAACAAGTACCACCGCGCCCGTCTGGCACTCCTGGATGTACTCGGGGGGCATTGAGATTGCGGCCGGTCTCCGCGGGTCGGCCGAATAGCCCCAGTCGCGAAACGGCCCTGATGTACGCAATCGCGTACATCAGGGCCTGCGGTCGGAGACGAAGAGTGCCGCCGGTGTTCGTGCGGCGTCACCGCTGCGAGTGCAGAGGTGAAGTCAGACCGGCGAGGTGAGGGGGATGCCGTTGGCTTCGGCCGCTTCGGAGAGTCGGGAGTCATAGGCGACGAGACCCTCGAGGTCGTCGCCCAGGTCGAGCGCTGCCGCGATGTGGACCGCATCGAGCGTCCGCAGGGAGGTCGGATCGACGCGGCCTGCCCGGTCGAACGTGGGCGAAGGCACCTCGAGGACCGTGACGGCGTCGAGCACCAGTCGGGCGCGCACCATCGCCTCCGGTGCGCGGCGACGTACGGCCCGCATCAACTCGGTGCGGGCCAGTTCGCAGGTCACCGGGTTCCGTTCGGCGGCGGCCAGCCATTCGCGGAGCGCCTCGGTTTCGGCTTCGGCGACGACGAGTTTCACGAGGGCGGAGGTGTCGAGATAGAAGGCCACTCAGTACCTGTCGTCGGTCCGCATGCGATCGAGTTCTTCGGACAGAGCCGGGCCGGGTGCCGGGCCTGGCAGAGCTGTGATGTCACCCCGTGCCATTCGTGCTCGTCCGGCATCGACCAGCGACTGCAGCCGGGAGGTCGGAATCGCTGTCATCTGCGCCACGGGACGGCCCCGATGTGTGATCGTGACGGTCTCCCCGGCGGCGGCCCGGTCGACGACGGCCGACGCGTTCTGCTTCAGGGCGCGGATCCCGACCTCACTCATGTGCTACAAAGTAGCACATCACGATCCGATCTCAGATGATCGGTGCCGACACCCGTTCGACGAGGTGATCGCCCGCGGCCCGCAGTGCGTTCGCGGCGTCGTTGTCGGGCAGCGACGTCAGTGACCCGGCCGCTTTGTCCGCCCACGCCTGGGCCGTCTCGAGCGCCTCGGCCACGCCGCCATCGGAACGGACGATCTCGCGTGCCCGGGCCCACTGCTCGTCGGTGAGCGGGCCACCCAGGATCGCCCGGAGCTTGTCACCACCGGGGTTCCGCATCGTGTTGATGACGGGAAGCGTGTAGTTGCCCTCGGCGAGGTCGTTGCCCGAGGGCTTTCCGAGTTGCTCGTCGGTGGCGACGACGTCGAGGATGTCGTCGACGATCTGGAACGCCATGCCGTAGCTGTGCCCGAACTCGGTGAGCGCCTCGACGCCCGCCCGGTCGACGCCACCGGTGAGTGCCCCGATCCGACACGATGCCGCGAGCAGCGACGCCGTCTTGCCGGTGATTGACGCCTCGTAGTCGCGCACGGTGCGGTCGACGTTGTAGTTGTCCTGGAGTTCGCGTATCTGGCCCTCGCACAGGGCGGCGATCGTCGACGCGAGGATCTGGGAGACCTCGGTGCCGAGGCCGGCCGCGATCTCGGACGCGCGGGCCAGTAGGAAGTCCCCGGCGAGGATGGCCCGGTGGTTCCCCCAGGCCGCGTTCACACTCGCGACGTTGCGCCGGGTGGTGGCGTCGTCCATGACGTCGTCGTGATAGAGCGATCCGAGGTGCACCAGTTCCACAGCGGATGCCCCGCCGATCACGTCGTCGTGGACGGGCCGCGTCGGCGTGTAGGCGGTGGCTGCGGCGGCGATGGCGAATCCCGGCCTGATGCGTTTGCCCCCGGCGGTTATCAGATGGGCCGCGACCTCGGTGAGGAATGGCAGGTCACTGCCGACCTCGGCGTGGAGGCGGTCTTCGACGCGGGCGAGGTCGTCGGTGAGGTCCGGTAGGAGCCGCAGTGGGTCGGCCTGTTGCACGTCCCTGAGGATAGGTGCCACCCGGGTCCGCGCCGAGTCCAACGGTCGGGGCGGTGCGATGACGGCCTGGGAACAACGTGTCGTCCCGGTGCGTTGGTTCTTTCACGCGCCACCCCCCAGGACGGCACCCCCATCGAGATGCGCCGATCCGCGAGTGAGCCGTCGGGCCCCCGGCCCGTGGGCAAAACCCCCTCGGGGTTACACTCGGAAGCCACCGTCTGCGGCGCCGGAGGTCCAGCGATGTTCGAGAGATTCACCGACCGGGCGAGGCGGGTGGTCGTCCTTGCACAGGAGGAGGCCCGCCTCCTCAACCACAACTACATCGGCACCGAGCACATCCTGCTCGGGCTCATCCACGAGGGCGAAGGCGTCGCCGCGAAGGCGCTCGAGTCGCTCGGCATCTCCCTGGAGGCCGTGCGTAACCAGGTCGAGGAGATCATCGGCCAGGGTGGTTCGTCGCCCAGTGGGCACATCCCGTTCACGCCACGTGCCAAGAAGGTGCTGGAGCTGTCCCTGCGGGAGGCGCTCCAGCTCGGTCACAACTACATCGGCACCGAGCACATCCTGCTCGGGCTCATCCGCGAGGGCGAGGGTGTCGCCGCGCAGGTCCTCGTCAAGTTGGGCGCGGATCTCTCCCGTGTGCGTCAGCAGGTCATCCAGCTCCTGTCGGGCTACAGCGGCCCCGGCGGCCAGTCCTCCGGTGACCGGCCCGAGAAGGCGGGCGCCACATCGGGCGGCTCCGGGGACTCCGGCCCCAGTGGTTCGCTCGTGTTGGACCAGTTCGGTCGGAACCTCACCCAGCTGGCCCGCGAGAAGAAGCTGGACCCGGTCATCGGGCGTCAGCGCGAGACCGAGCGGGTGATGCAGGTCCTCTCACGCCGCACCAAGAACAACCCGGTCCTGATCGGCGAACCCGGCGTGGGCAAGACGGCGATCGTGGAGGGCCTCGCCCAGCGCATCGCGGACAACGACGTCCCAGAGACGATCACCGACAAGCAGCTCTACACGTTGGACCTCGGGGCGCTCGTGGCCGGTAGCCGGTACCGCGGTGACTTCGAGGAACGCCTCAAGAAGGTCCTCAAGGAGATCAAGACCCGCGGCGACATCATCTTGTTCATCGACGAGCTCCACACCCTGGTGGGTGCCGGCGCCGCCGAGGGCGCGATCGACGCCGCGTCGATCCTCAAGCCCATGCTCGCGCGCGGTGAGCTCCAGACGATCGGTGCCACCACGCTCGACGAGTACCGCAAGCACCTCGAAAAGGACGCCGCTCTCGAGCGCCGTTTCCAGCCGATCAAGGTCGAGGAGCCCACGGTGGCCCACACGATCGAGATCCTCAAGGGCCTGCGGGACCGCTACGAGTCGCACCACCGCGTGACGATCACGGACCAAGCCCTGGTCGCCGCCGCCAATCTGGCCGACCGCTACATCTCGGACAGGCACCTGCCGGACAAGGCCATCGACCTCATCGACGAGGCGGGCTCGCGTCTGCGCATCAAGCGCATGGAGACGCCTGCGGAGTACAAGGAGATCGAGGCTCAGATCTCCGAGGTCGTGGACCGCAAGAACGCGGCGGTCGAGTCCCAGGACTTCGAGGAGGCCGGTCGCCTGCGCGATCGCGAGAAGGAGCTCCTCGCCAACCGCGAGCAGATGGAGAGTGACATCCGCGCCACCGGCGTGGACCTCTTCGACGAGGTGGACGAGGAAGCGGTCGCCGAGGTCCTGTCGATCTGGACCGGTATCCCCGTCTACAAGCTCACCGAGGAGGAGACAGCCAAGCTCCTGCGGATGGAGGACGAACTCCACAAGCGGGTGATCGGCCAGGAGGACTCGATCAAGGCCGTCAGCCAGGCCATCCGCCGCACACGTGCCGGGCTCAAGGACCCCAAGCGTCCCAGTGGTTCGTTCATCTTCCTCGGCCCGTCCGGTGTCGGTAAGACGGAGCTCGCGAAGACGCTCGCGGAGTTCCTCTTCGGCGACGAGCAGGCCCTCATCAGCCTCGACATGTCCGAGTACATGGAGAAGCACACGGTCAGTCGCCTGGTCGGTTCGCCTCCGGGTTACGTCGGCTACGAGGAGGGCGGCCAGCTCACCGAAGCGGTGCGGCGCAAGCCGTTCTCGGTCGTGCTGTTCGACGAGATCGAAAAGGCCCACCCCGACGTGTTCAACACGCTGCTGCAGATCCTCGAGGAGGGCCGGCTCACCGACAGCCAGGGCCGCTCGGTGGACTTCCGCAACACGGTGCTGATCATGACGTCCAACCTCGGTACCGAGAACCTCCGCAAGGCCAATCTCGGCTTCGCCAAGACCGACGAGGCAATCACCTACGAGCGGATGAAGGAAAAGGTCAACGACGCTCTCAAGGCGCACTTCCGGCCTGAGTTCCTCAACCGCATCGATGATGTCATCGTCTTCCACGAGCTCACCAAGGCCGAGGTCACCCAGATCGTCGACCTGATGATCAAGCGGGTCGCGTCCCAGCTCGAGAGCCAGGGAATCGGCCTGGAGTTGACGCCTTCGTCCAAGGTCCTCCTCGCCGACAGGGGTTACGACCCGTCGCTGGGTGCACGGCCGCTGCGCCGGGCGATCCAGCGTCTCGTGGAGGATCCGCTCTCCGAGCGGCTCCTCTGGAAGGAATTCCGAGCTGGTGAGCTGATCACCGTCGACACCGAGCCCGACCCGGACAACCCGGGTCAGGACCGCATCGTCTTCACGGCGAAGGAGGGGTTCACGCCCCCGCCCGTCGAGGAGATGGTGACAGCCGACTGACCGTCGATTCCGAGCCGCCGCGGGCGTCAGCCCGCGGCGGCCTATCGTGTCCGGCCGTGACCGGCCGGATCCGTCTCCTCCTACTCGGGCTCCTCGTCGCCATCGTGGCGGCGGGGTGCAACGTGACGACGACGGTCGACATCCGGGTGGACGAGGACGGCTCCGGTGGTGTCGCCGTGGGCGTCGGTCTCGACGACGAGGCCCTCGCCGTCGTCCCCGACATCGGCTCACAGTTGCGGATCGACGATCTCACCGCCGTGGGGTGGGTGGTCTCGGGCCCCGAGGTCGAGTCCGACGGGCTCACCTGGATCAGGGCGGCCAAGGAGTTCTCCACCCCCGAGCAACTCCAGGACGTCCTCGACGAGGTGACCGGGCCCGACGGGGCCTTCCGTGACTTCGTCATCGTGCGCGAGGAGGTCTTCGCCGAGCTGAGGTGGCGCGTCGACGGTGTCGTGGACCTGTCGGCGGGTGAGGACCTCTTCAGCGATCAGATGCTCGCCGACGTCCTGGGCGGTTCCGCCTTCGGACCTGTCGGGGAGGACCTCTCCGGCGACCTCGGCCCGCTCGCCGACGCCGTCGATCTGAACGTCTCTGTGCGACTCCCCGCGGACACCCGGGGGGTGACGACGTACTCGCCCTCGTTCGACGACGAGGCTCCGACCACGATCTCGGTCACGTCGGTACGTGAGGACCTGGGTCCCACCCTGTGGCGCTGGGTGGGCCGGGCCGCGCTGGCACTGTTCGTCCTCGCGGTCGTCCTCGCCGTGGGGTCCACCCTCTACGAGCGGCGCGTCCGCGCCCGACGTCCCGCTGTGCGGACGCCCGAGCCTCTGCGCGCGCCGACGCCGGCGGGCGTCGCGGCGTCGGCCGGCGCTGCCCGAGCCGGTGGAGCCGGAGCGGCGCCGCATCCGCGAACGGCGTCCCGCGGCGCATCCGCGCGCGGGCCCGAACGCCGACTACGTCTCGTCGTCGTGGACGCCCTGACGGTGTTGCACCGCGTCGGGGACGAACCAGCCGATGCACTCGTGCCGTTCGCGCGCGAACAGGGGTCCGAGGTGTCCGAGGTCGACATCGCAGAGGCGCACCGCCAGGCGACCCTGGGGCGGATCGGTACGGCCCAACTCTGGGAGGCCTGCGGTGTGGCCGGGGACCCGAGCGTCCTCGACGGCCAGTATCTGTCGCGCATCCCGATGACGCCCGGGGTGCGTGACTTCCTCAGCCAACTCCACCGCATGGGTATCCCGGTCGCCGCGGTCACCAACGACGTAGCCGACTGGTCGCGGCGGCTCCGGGATCGCAGCGGCCTCAGCCAGGTCCACCCGTGGATCGTCAGCGCCGAGGTCGGCGTGCGGAAGCCCGATCCCGGCATCTACGAGGCCCTCCGCCGTTCGACCGGGGTCCCGTTCGAGAGTTGCCTGATGATCGACGGCCGCACCGCCAGCCTCGACGCGGCCGCCACCCTCGGGATGTCGACGGCGTGGTTCACCACAGACGAGTCCGCGGACGACGGCGGTGGACACACCCCGGTCGTCGGCTTCGCCGGTTTCTTCAAGCGCAGGCGCTGAGGTCCATCGCCGCCACTGTCACCGCCGCTGTCTAGGGTGGAGGTCGTGTCGAACGCCTGTTCGGCGCCGTGCGCCGAGGCACGGAGACCAGCGTGAGAGGAAGGGTGGGGAGGTTGGCCAAATCGGGTCCCGGATTCGAGTGCGTCTCGTGTGGGGCGCTTCTCGCCAAGTGGGAGGGTCGCTGTCCCCGTTGTGAGGAGTGGAACACCGTCGTGGAGGTGGCGTCGGGAGCCCAAGGCCGGCCCGCCGCAGGTTCGGCGGCGGCGGTCGAGTCGCTGGCCTCCGCGAGCACGAAGGGCGATCGCGCGACACCCACGGGATTCGGTGAGGTGGACCGCGTGCTCGGTGGTGGTCTCGTCGACGGGTCCGTGACCCTCGTGGGCGGCGAGCCCGGGGTCGGCAAGTCCACCCTGCTGGTGCAGCTCGCCGCCTCGCTGTCCGGGCCGGACCGCCCGGTCCTCTACATGGCGGGGGAGGAGTCGGCCGCGCAGGTCGCGGCGCGGGCCCGGCGCGTCGGAGCGGACGGCACCCACGTCCTGTTGGCGGCGGAGACGGATCTGGCGGCGGTCGTGGCGACCATCGCAGAGCACCGTCCCGGCCTGGTCGTCATCGACTCCATCCAGACCATGGTCGACGCAGATCTCGGGTCCGCTCCCGGTTCGGTGGCCCAGGTGCGCCACTGTGCGCAGGTCCTGACGGCGGTGGCCAAGGCCACCGGTGTCGCGATGGTGCTCGTCGGCCATGTCACCAAGGACGGCGCGGTCGCGGGCCCGAAGATTCTCGAGCACGTCGTCGACACCGTGGTCCTCTTCGAGGGGGACGGCCGTGACGGTCTGCGGATTCTGCGGGCGGTGAAGCACCGCTTCGGCCCCACCGGTGAGATCGGCCTGTTCGAGATGCGCGAGAGCGGACTCGTCGCAGTGGAGAGTCCCTCCGAAACCCTCCTCGGCGGCCGGCGCTGCGGCGTGAGTGGGTCGGTCGTCGCCGTCACCCGGGAGGGCCGGCGGCCGGTTCTGGTGGAGATCCAGGCGCTCGTGGTCGGAACCACGGCGCCGTCGCCGCGGCGCTCGACGCGTGGCCTCGACGCTCCCCGCCTCGCGCAGATCCTCGCGGTGCTCGAACGCCACGGTGGGATCGCCCTGTCGAAGTCGGACGTCTACTGTTCGGCGGTCGGCGGAGTCCGCCTCGTGGACCCGGGGGCTGATCTCGCGCTCGCGGTCGCCCTCGCCTCTGCGGCGGATGAACGGGTCGTCGCCGACCATGTGGCGGTATGCGGTGAAGTGGGGCTCGCAGGTGAGATCCGCGGCATCCGAGACCCGGACCAGAGGGTCGCGGAGGCCGCCAGGCTGGGCTTCACCCGGGTCGTCGGGCCGCTCGCCGGTGCCCGCCGGCCGCCGGGGGTGGAGGTGGTCGTCGTGGAGACCGTGGCCGAGGCCCTTGCCGCCACCGGTGTCGGAGCGGTCGCTGCACACAAGCCGCGTGCGGGGGCCGATGCCCGTCAGCGTCACCGGCCCACGCGTCCGATCGGCTAGAACGACGTCGTGGCGACACGACCGGAACGACGAAAGCCATGACCACCCCGCAGGTCGCCGTCGTGGTCGTCGCCGCCGGGTCGGGGACGCGTTTCGGCGGCCCGAAGCAACTCGAGATCCTCGGCGACGAACGCGTCGTCGACCGCTCGGTGCGCGTGGCGGCGGCCGATGGACGCTCTGTGGTGGTGGTCGTTCCTGCAGGGCGCGAGGACCTCGCGGCGGAATTCGTGGCCCGTGGACACGATGCCGTCACCGGCGAGGCGACCAGGTCCGGCTCGGTGAGGGCCGGGCTCGCCGCGGTGGGCGCGGGGGTCGAGATCATCGTGGTCCATGACGCCGCCCGGCCACTGGCCACCGAGGCACTGTTCTGCGCCGTCACCGATGCGGTCGTGGCCGGCGCCGACGGGGCGATTCCCGTGATTCCCGTGACGGACACGATCCGTCACGTCGACGGACACGCCGTCGACCGGGCCACACTGAGGGCGGTGCAGACACCCCAGGCGTTCAGAGCCGACATGTTGCGGGCGGCCCACGCCGCCGGCGGTGAGGCCACCGATGACGCATCTCTGGTGGAATCGGTGGGTGGTGTGGTCGTGGTGGTGGACGGGGAGACCCGCAACATCAAGATCACGACCCCCGACGATCTCGCCGTCGTGCGGACGATGGCGTCGTCATGAGGGTCGGCTTCGGCTTCGACGTCCACGCCTTCGACGCGGCTGGGTCCACCCGGCCTCTGGTCCTGGGTGGGGTGGTCTTCCCCGGTGAGGTCCCCCTCGTCGGCCACAGCGACGCCGACGCGGTGGCCCACGCCGTGGCCGACGCACTGCTCGGCGCGGCCGACCTGGGTGACATCGGCGGCCTCTTCGCCGACGACGACCCCCGCTGGAAGGGTGCGGACTCCATCGTGTTGTTGGCCGACGTCGCTCGCCGAGTCACCGACGCCGGCTACCGCATCGGTAACGTCGACTGCACCGTGGTCGCGCAGAAGCCCCGTATCGCGCCCCGGCGCGACGAGATGAGGGCCCGGCTGTCGGAGGCCGTCGGCGCACCGGTCAGTGTCAAGGCGACCACCTCGGAGGGTCTCGGGGCCATCGGACGCGTCGAAGGGCTCGCCTGTTGGGCGATCGCCGCAATCACGACAGAGGAGATCGGGTGAGTCGACCAGGTGGTGGCGGACGTGACCGCGGACGCGGCGGTGGACGCGGCGGCGGATCCCGGTCCGGCCCGAAGCGGGGCGGACGTGGTCCGGGCGGCCCGCAGCGGGGTCGGCGCGACGCCGGCGGCCAGCGCGGGACCACACCCGTGCGCCGCTCGAGCGAGGACGGCCTCGGCGGCGATCAGGTGGAAGGGCGCCACGCCGTCCACGAACTGCTCCTGGCGGGGAACCGCCGGGTGCGCGAGGTGATCCTCGAGGCCGGTCTCGACGATGCGCCGATCCTCGAGCAGATCATCGACCTCGCGGACGAGGCGAAGGTGCCTCTCAAGGAGTTGTCAGGAAGTCGTTTCGACGCGATCGCCCGCACAGGCGCCCCTCAGGGGGTGGTCGCCCTCGCCGCACCCATTCCCGAGACGTCGCTCGCCCGGATGGTGTCGAGCCGGCCCAACCCGTTCCTACTGGTCGTCGACGGGGTCACCGATCCCGGCAATCTCGGCGCCCTGCTGAGGACCGCCGAGTGCGCCGGGGTCGACGGTGTGGTCCTCGCCCGTCACCGCGCCGCGCGGATAACGCCGACGGTGACGAAGGCCGCCGCAGGCGCGATCGAGCACCTCCCGATGTGTCGCGTCCCGGGGATCCCGAACGCCATCTCCGACCTGATCGAACGCGGGGTCTGGACCGTCGGCCTCGACGTCGTGGCCGACACCGATGTCGGGGACCTCGCGGTGGCTGCCGACCCCATCGCTCTGGTCGTCGGCGACGAGGGGCGGGGGCTGTCGCGTCTGGTTGCCGAGCGCTGCGACGTCGTCGCCACCATTCCGATGTACGGGCGTCTCAACTCCCTCAACGTCGCCGCGGCGACGGCGATCGCGTGTTTCGCGATCGCCCGCCGCCGCGGAGTGACGGAGAACCCGTCGTGACGAGCCGGCAGTGGGATTCGAACCCACGACCTGCTGTTTACAAGACAGCTGCTCTGGCCAACTGAGCTATACCGGCGAGGCCCTCAAGACTACGGCCTCATTCAGGGTGCTTCAGTACAGATAACGGCCACAGACCGGCCAGTGGCCCGGCCCGCCGACGGCGTAGAGCGTGTAGGCCATGAAGTCCTGATCGGCCGGCGAGGCCGCTGCGGGGTCGACGCCCACCAGTTGGGGCGCGTGGTCGGCGGCGATCCAGTTCCAGGTCTGCTGGGAGAACTGGTAGGCGCCCCGGAAGGTGCCGGTGGGGTTCACGACGGAGTAGTTGCCGCTGGACTCGCAGAAGCGCAGGGCTGCCCACTGCTCGGCGCTGGGGCCGGCCGCGGGTGCCACGGGTGCCACGGGGGCTGTCTCCGCGGGCGCAGGAGCAGCATCGGGGGCGGCGGGTTCGGGTGCGGGAGCGACCTCGACCTGGGCGGCGACGGGCGCTGATTCGACCAGCGGCGGCGCCGCGGGGGCCGCGGCGGTGGCGGTGGGGCCCGACGGGACCGTCTCCCCGGGGCTCGTGGCGGCCGGGTCCTGGCCGAGCTCCACGAGGGCGGCCCGGTGCGCAACCGCGGTGGCCGGTCCGTACAGGCCGTCGACGAGGTCGACGTCGATCATCGTCTGGAGCAGCGCGACGTCGGCTGAGGTCTCACCCCATTCGCGGGGCTGGACGAGGCGGCTCGCCGCGTGGATCCCGTCGGCGAGCGCGTTGCGGACCTCTGCCGTGGTCACCAGGATCATGCGGCTCACGACGTCAGGAGACGTGAGGATCGCCGCGATCGTCGGGTTCGTGTCGATTGCCGGTTCCGTCTCGACCGACGGTGGTGCGGGGTCGGTCTGGGCGGCTGCGGGAGCCACGGTCGTGGCGAGAGCGGAGGCAACGATGAGTGTGGTCACGAGCGCGACGAGCGCGCGTCGAACGGGATTGGTCTGCATGGTGTCTCCTCAAACGTCGGCCCATGGGGCTGCGACGGTCGGAGTCGGGGAAAGGGGGTCTGATCGGCATCTGTGGCCGACCGGGGAGAAAGGGTAACGGTCGCCGGGCGAAAACGTGACAAACACGTTACGAACTTCATCCATGTCGTTCGTCGGGTCCGGCACCGCACCCGCGTCCGGGTGGGTGCCCGACCGGGGAGCAAAGGCACCTGTAGGGTGAGGGTCCTTGAATCCGACCCCCGGGTCGGGAAACCTGTACCCGATGTCGCTGAGTGAACGTGAGCGATCGATACTCGATTTCGAGAGAACGTGGTGGACCCAGCCGGGGCCCAAGGCCGAGGCGATCCGCGCGCGCTTCGACCTGTCGAGCACGCGTTACTACGAGCTCCTCGGGCGGCTTCTCGATTCTCCTCACGCCGTGGCGTACGACCCCCTCGTCGTCCGCCGTCTCCGCCGTCACCGCGCGCGCCGTCGCCGGGCCCGTTACGAGGGGCCCGCAGTCGGCGGACGTCCCGTGCGATGAAGTGTCGGTGATCCGGTGAACAACACAGCGGTTCGCGGTGCGGTGCTCGTCGTCGTGATCGTCCTGATCGGCGTTCTCGTACTCGACCAGGGCCTCGACGACGCGACGATCGACCCGTCCGATCTGACCACGACCACCACCGCACCCCCGGCCGGGGGTGACGACGGAGGTGGCGACGACGCGGCCGTGACCGACGACGGCGCCACCGGCGACGACGGGTCCACCGCCGATGACGGCTCGGCCACCGATGCCGGTTCGGCCGACGGTGGCGACGACTCCGCCGCCGGCGACGGTTCCACCACCACCACGGTGCCACCGGCCACGCAGGTCACGAGCCCGCCCAACGAGGTGGCGGTACTCGTCCTCAACGCAGGTTCGGGCGTGAACGGCGCCGCCGGCACCCTCACGACCAACCTCGCCGCGCTCGGCTACGCCACGCTCCCGGCCGCCAACGGTCCTGAGCAGACCCGGTCCTTCGTCTACTACGAACCCGGTTTCCAGGCCGATGCCGAGGCCATCGCGGCCGCGCTGGGCGCGCCCGAAGGATCGGTTGCGCCCATGCCCTCACCGGCGCCCGCCGAACTGCAGGGCGCCGACATCCTGATCCTCATCGGCCCGGACTCGCTCGCCCAGTCGGGCTGACCTTCGCCCACGTCGGCCCACGCCGATAGCCGGCGGGCCGGACGTGCGTGAGACCATGACTCCGTGACGACCGCCGTCATCGCCGTCGACAAGTTCCGCGGAACCGCGACCGCGACCGAAGCCGTCGACGCGCTCGCCGCGGGTCTCGAAGCGCTCGGTGTCACCTGCCACCGTGCACCGATGGCCGATGGTGGCGAGGGCACGGTCGAGGCCTTCGGAGGGCCGAATCGCACGACCACCGTCACGGGGCCGCTCGGCGATCCCGTCGTGGCCGCCTGGCGCCTGGACGGTCGTCTCGCCGTCATCGAGATGGCGGCGGCCTCGGGCCTGGCTCTCGTCGGTGAGGCGAATGACGCCGTCGCCGCGTCGACGGAGGGGACCGGAGAGCTGATCGATGCGGCCGTCGGGCGTGGCGCGCGTCACGTGATCGTCGGGCTGGGTGGATCGGCGACCACCGACGGGGGTCTCGGCGCTGTCAGGGCGCTCTACCCCCATCACCGTCTGCGGGGCGTTCGCCTCGACGTCGCCTGTGACGTCGAGACGACCTTCGTCGAGGCGGCGGCGGTCTTCGCCCCGCAGAAGGGGGCGACGCCCGCCCAGGTGGAGCTGCTGCGGCGCCGCCTCGAGCGCCTGGTGGACGTCTATGAGCGCGACTACGGCGTCGACGTTCGCGACCTGTCGGGTTCCGGCGCCGCGGGAGGGCTCGGTGGGGGACTGGCGGCGCTCGGAGGCAACCTCGTCTCGGGGGTCGAGTTGATCGCTGACGAGACCGGCCTGCCGGAGCTGGTGGAGGCCGCCGACATCGTCGTGACCGGCGAGGGTCGTCTCGACCGTGAATCCTTCGAGGGCAAGGTCGTCGGAGGGGTGGCGCAGATCGCCGAGGACGCCGGTGTGCCCGTGATGGCGGTGGTCGGAGAGGTCGCCGACGGCGTCTCGGCGCCCTTCCCGGTGTTCTCGCTCTCGGACCGTTACGGACGCGAGCGGGCGGTCACCGAGACGTTGTGGTGCCTGCGTGACCTCGCGGCGACGCTGGTGGGCTGAGAGTGGGTCCGCTCACGCCGACAACGTGGTGGGCGGTCGGTGACGAAGCGCCACGAGGGCCTCGGCCACGGCACCCAGGGCACGATCGGGATCGGTGGGGGGTCGACGGCGGAGTTGGGGCGCCGCGGCCGCGACGCTGGGCCCGGGTAGGCCGGTGAGTTCGCTCACGAGCTCGACGAGGCGCTCCTCGGGGGGAGTATCGGAAACTGACGACATCGACTCTGTTGCGTCGGCGATGACCACTACCTCCGATTTCCGCCGTGGTCCCAACATCGGCACTCTCAGCGGTTGCTTGAACAGAAAATCCCACCCGTTGTGATACCAGCGAGCGGCGGTGCCGGGGGTGATGGTGCCCGTTAGCCTTGAGACCATGAGTGTCACCGTTCGAGTCCCCACCACCCTGCGCACGTTGACCGGCGGCGCCGCCGAGGTCGCGGTCGAAGGCGACACGGTTGGTGCCGTGCTCGCGAACCTCGACGACGCACACCCGGGTTTCCGAGATCGGATCCTCGACGACGACGGCAATCTGCGCCGCTTCGTGAACGTGTTCGTCGCCGATGATGACGTGCGTTTCATGGATGGAATGGGCACCGCCGTCCCGGACGGGGAGACGTTGTCGATCATCCCGGCGGTCGCCGGGGGCTGATCAGCCGCTGCGGTGCCGACGCGTCGGGTCGATAGGCCCGGTCCGGGGGTTGTGTCCGGGGCCCTCGCGGACGTACGATCTAGCAGTCTCACATCGAGAGTGCTAGCTCACGGAGGGCACCAGCAATATGGCCAAGACGATCAGCTTCGACGAGAAGGCCCGTCGCTCGCTCGAGGCGGGCATGAACCAGCTCGCCGATGCCGTGCGTGTGACGCTCGGACCCAAGGGCCGCAACGTCGTTCTGGAGAAGAAGTGGGGCGCGCCCACCATCACCAACGACGGCGTCTCGATCGCGAAGGAGATCGATCTCGAGGATCCGGTCGAGCGCATCGGCGCCGAGCTGGTCAAGGAGGTCGCGAAGAAGACCGACGACGTCGCCGGTGACGGCACCACCACAGCCACCGTCCTCGCGTGGGCGATGGTCCGAGAGGGCCTGCGCAACGTGGCGGCCGGTGCGAACCCCATGTCGCTCAAGCGCGGCATCGAGTCCGCCGTCGAGGTCGCGGTGGAGGCCATCCGGGACCAGGCCGTCGAGGTCGACTCCAAGGATCAGGTCGCCCAGGTCGCGGCCATCTCCGCCGCCGACACCGAGATCGGTCAGCTCATCTCCGAGGCGATCGACAAGGTCGGCAAGGACGGTGTGATCACCGTCGAGGAGTCCCAGACCTTCGGCATGGACATGGACCTCGTCGAGGGCATGCGCTTCGACAAGGGCTACATCTCGCCCTACTTCGTGACCGACACCGACCGGATGGAGGCCGTCCTCGACGACCCCTACATCCTGCTCGTCGGCTCCAAGATCACCGCCGTACGCGACATCGTCCCGTTGCTCGAGAAGGTCATGCAGTCGGGCAAGCCGCTGCTGATCATCTCCGAGGACGTCGAAGGTGAGGCGCTGGCCACCCTCGTCGTGAACAAGATCCGGGGCACCTTCGCCTCCGTGTCCGTCAAGGCTCCCGGCTTCGGCGACCGCCGCAAGGCAATGCTGCAGGACATGGCCATTCTCACCGGTGGCCAGGTCATCAGCGAAGAGGTCGGCCTCAAGCTGGAGAACACGACCCTCGACCTTCTGGGCAAGGCCCGCAAGGTCGTCGTGACCAAGGACGAGACGACCATCGTCGAAGGCGCCGGCGACCACGCCGACGTCGAGGGCCGCATCTCCCAGATCAAGTCCGAGATCGAGAACACCGACTCCGACTACGACCGTGAAAAGCTCCAGGAGCGCCTCGCCAAGCTCTCCGGCGGCGTCGCGGTCCTCAAGGTCGGCGCAGCCACCGAGGTGGAGCTCAAGGAGAAGAAGCACCGCATCGAAGATGCCGTCTCCACCACCAAGGCCGCCATCGAAGAGGGCGTCGTCGCAGGTGGCGGCGTCACCCTGCTGCGGGCCCAGGCCAAGGTCTTCGCCGCCGCCGACGCGCTTGGTGACACCGACGAGGCCACCGGCGCACGTCTGGTCGGCAAGGCACTGGCCGCTCCGCTCACCCAGATCGCGGTGAACGCCGGTCTCGAGGGCGGCGTCGTCGTCGAGAAGGTCCGGAACCTGCCGGGCAGCGAGGGTCTCAACGCCGCGACGGGCGAGTACATGGACCTGGTCGCCGCCGGCATCATCGATGCCGCCAAGGTGACCCGCTCGGCGCTGCAGAACGCCGCGTCGATCGCAGCCCTGTTCCTGACCACCGAGGCAGTCGTCGCCGATACGCCCGATGATCACGGTGACGGTGGCATGGGGGACATGGACTTCTGATCCGAAGTCGACAGCCGCAGCGCCTCCCGGTGCCACGGTTCTGAACCTGCGAGCGGGTGGCACCGGACCGGTGCCACCCGCTTCGTGGTTTTCAACCATCTCCCGGGAAGCCATGCTGGTCGCATGTCCGACGTCCTGCATCCGCAATGTGAACCCCTCGCGATGCTTCTCGGGACATGGCGTGGTCGGGGCCGGGGCGACTATCCGACCATCGCACCGTTCTCCTACCTCGAGGTCGTGACCTTCGGTCACGTCGGGAAACCGTTCCTCACCTACACCCAGCGGACCCGCGACGCCCTCGACGGCACTCCCCGCCATTCCGAAACCGGCTACTGGCGCTGCGTCGGCGCCGGGCGCCTCGAGGTGGTCCTGGCCCACCCGACCGGCGTCACGACCGTCGAGGACGGGCGTATCGACGGCGCGGAGATCCGGTTCGTCACGACGGCGATCGGCCTGACATCGACCGCGAAGCCCGTGGAACGACTCGAGCGGGTCTTCCGGGTCGACGGCGACCGGCTGACCTACTCCGTCGACATGGCGGCGATGGGGCGTCCACTCACGCGCCACCTCGACGCAGAGCTGGAACGGGCCTGACATGCGGGCCCGTACCACGTCGGTCTTCGCGCAGAGCCACGACGCCGCGGGCGCGGCGCGCACGCCGGTGGAGTTGATCGTCGAGGAACCGATGACGATCCGCCTCGACGGGGTCGACATCGCGACCACGATGCGCACCCCCGGTGACGACTTCGATCTGGCCGTCGGGTTCTGTCACGCGGAGGGCGTCCTCGGCGGCGCACCGGTGGAGCGGATCCGGTACTGCGCGACGGGCTCCGCGGTCGACACCCTTTTCAACGTCGTCTCGGTCGAGACGGGTGGGCGGGCCCCCGAACCCCGCCCGAGGTTGGGAACCACCACCTCGGCTTGCGGCCTGTGCGGCGCCGAGGCGATCGAGGCGCTCTGCGACCGCCTCAGTCCGCTGGTGGATCCCCCACGGTTCGCCGCCGATCTCCTCGCGGCCATGCCAGAGCGCCTGCGTCCGTATCAGAAGCTCTTCGATGTGACGGGCGCCCTGCACGGCGCGGCGGCCTTCGACGCCGCCGGCGAGATCGTGGTGGTGCGCGAGGACGTCGGACGCCACAACGCCGTCGACAAAGTGGTCGGTCACCTTCTGTTGGAGCGTGCTCTTCCCGCGACGTCGCTCGGGTTGTGCGTCTCGGGCCGGGCCAGCTTCGAGATGGTGCAGAAGGCGTGGGCGGCGGGCTTCGGGGCGGTCGTCGCCGTGAGTGCACCGACCGCCCTGGCGGTCGAGACGGCGCGCGTCGCGGGCCTGCAGCTGGCGGCCTTCGCCCGGGGCGACAGGGTCACGGTGTACTCGCCCGCTCCCGGTTGAGCCGCCCGGGGTCGCGGCGCGCCCGGGTCGGCCACGTCGGGCGGCCGTAGACTGCGGCCCGTGACCGAACCTGTGACCCCCTCCGTCGGACTCGGCGTCGTCCATCTGTTCTGGAAGGTCGGTCCCCTCAGCGACCGCGCGGAGATCGAGGCGGCGTTCGGTGCCGCCGAGGAGGCCGGTGCCCAGGTGATAGCGGTGGCGGTTCTCGGCCACAAGGCCGACCTCGCGGTCATGGCGCTCGCCGAGGACCTGTGGGTCCTGCGGGACCTCCAGAGTGCGCTCGTCGCCGCGGGACTCGACCTCGTCGACAGCTACGTCTCGCTCACCGAGATCTCCGAGTACGCCGCGGGGGTTCCCGAGGAGATGCGCCAGGCCCGTCTGTACCCTCAGCTGCCGCCGGCCGACAAACCCGCGTGGTGCTTCTACCCGATGTCGAAGCGGCGTGACGTCGGGCAGAACTGGTACACCGAAGACTTCGAACGCCGTCGGGACATGATGTACGAGCACGGAGCGTCCGGCCGGAAGTTCTCAGGGCGGGTGCTGCAGGTCATCACCGGCTCCACGGGGATCGACGACTTCGAATGGGGCGTGACGCTGTTCTGCGTGCGACCCGACGACCTCAAGGAGGTCGTGTACACGATGCGCTACGACGAGGCGTCCGCTGTCTACGCGGAGTTCGGTCCCTTCTACACCGGCATGGTGGCGACTCTCGGGGAGATCTGTGACCGTCTCGGGATCGGTTGACCTCGACGGCCGTAGCGTGGCGCCGGCCCTCGCGTCGCTGCGGGAGCTCCTCGCCGACCTCGGCTCGGTGATCGTCGGGTTCAGCGGTGGTGCCGACTCGGCATTGCTCGCCTACGTGGCCCATGACGTGCTCGGACCCGATCGGGCGACGGCGGTCACGGCGGTCTCCCCGTCGCTGCCCGCCGACGAACGTGACCACTGCGCCCGGCTCGCATCGGCGTGGGGTCTGTCGTGGGTGGAGGTCGAGACCCACGAGATGCTCGAGGCGGCCTACCGACGCAACGACCTCGACCGCTGCGCCCACTGCAAGGACGCGCTGATGGACGCCGTCGCCCCCCTCGCCGGGCCGGAAACCACCGTGACCCTCGGGGTCAACCTCGACGATCTCGGCGATCACCGGCCCGGCCAGAGTGCGGCCGCCGCACGAGGCGCGCAGTTCCCGCTCGTGCTCGCGGGGTTCACCAAGGAAATGGTCCGCGCGACGTCCCGGGAGCTCGGACTGTCGACGTGGGACCGCCCGGCGGCAGCGTGTCTCGCCTCACGCCTCCCCTACGGGACCCCGGTGACCATCGAGCGGCTCGGGCGCGTCGAATCGGCCGAAGCGGCCCTGCGCGCACTCGGCTTCGAGTCGTTGCGTGTGCGCGACTACGGCGACACGGCGCGCATCGAGGTCCCCCTCGACCGTCTCGGTGGCGTCGTCGCGCGCCGCGGCGACGTGGTGGAGGCTGTACGGGGAGCGGGCTTCGGCTACGTCACGCTGGACCTCGAGGGGTTGCGGTCCGGCAATCTCAACCCGTGAGTGGCGCTTCGCCGCCGGACCCGACGGGCGCCGAGACCTTCGCCCGCATCGGCGAGGAACTCGCCGCTGCAGCCGAGGCCGTCGTCGCCGACTGGATCGTCGGTTGCGTCATGCGCCGCCACCCCGGGCCGCCTCCGCCCGACCTGATCGTCGCGGCACGTGAGGCGGGTGCCGCCGCCGCGGTCGAGGTCGGTCGCGAACTCCGGGCGCTCGCCGGCCTCGACGTGGACGAGCAGGCCACGACACCGCTCGCGATTCTGCGCCGGGCATCCCGACACGCCACGGCGGTCCTCGCCGGGGCGGGCGTGGTCCATGTCCCGAGGGACCCGGTCGATGCCGCCAACCTCCCCGCCGACGTCTACGCCATCGCCCCCGCGCACTTCGCCGATGTCGACGAGTCCCTGGTCGGGCCGGGGATCTCGTGGGGCGCCGCCAAGGCGCACCTTCATCTTCGTCGACACGGCCCGTCGGGCCGGACGTGACCGTCCTCGTCGAGTCCCACCTCCAGGCCGACTGACGTTAGGTTTAACGACATCCCCGCCACACTCGACCGCCAGCAACTGTTCGCCGACCGCTCGCTCGTCGGCACGGTGTTCTGCCGCGCCTACAGCCGCCGGGTCGACGAGTGGCTCGAGGCGGTCTTCAACGACGCGGTGGGCAATACCGACGGCCTCGCCCTGGTTGCGGTGGGTGGATACGGACGCAACATCCTCAGCCCCCAGAGCGACCTCGACCTGTTGTTGATCTGCGAGGACCGTGACGACATCGCCGAGGTCGCCGAGAAGCTCTGGTACCCGATCTGGGACGAGGGCATCAAGCTCGGTCACGCCGTCCGCACCATCCGCGAGGGCCTCACGCTCGCGAAGACCGATCTCGACACGGCGACGTCGCTGTTGCACCTGCGCCACATCGCCGGCGACGACACCGTCTCGGCCCGGTTGCGCGAAGGCGCCCGCAATCAGTGGCGGCGCAGCGCCAAGCGTTGGCTACCCCGACTCGCCGAGGCCTCGGGAGAGCGGCGCGAACGCCACGGCGAGGTCGCCTTCCTCCTCGAGCCCGATCTGAAGCAGTCCTTCGGCGGCCTGCGTGACGTCCATGCCATGCAGTGGGCCGCCGTGGCCGACCCCGACCTCGTCGAACCCGACGACGGTGTCATCCGCGACGCGTCGGAGATCCTCACCGCCACGAGGGTGGAGCTGCACCGGGTCACCGGTCGGATCGGCGACACCTTGCGCCTCGACACCCAGGACGAGGTCGCCGCGGCGCTCGGGATCGGTGATGCCGACGAGTTGATGGCCCGGGTGGCCGCGGCCGGCCGGTCCATCGCCTGGTTCGGTGGTGAGACCTGGGCGCGTGTGCGTAACTCGACCGGTGCGCGTTGGTGGAACCTGTCGTCGCGGCTCGGGGACGGTAGGGAGGTCGCCGAAGGGGTCCTCCTCGACGGCGAGACCATCCGCCTGGCCCACTCTGCCGATCTCACGGACCCGCTGACGGTGCTGAGGGTCGCCGCCGTGGCGGCGGAGAACAGCGCGCGGATCGATCGCGGGACACTCGAGGCGCTGTGCCTCGAGACGGTGCCACTGCCCGATCCGTGGCCGGCGGAGGCCCGGAGTCTCTTCGTGCGACTGCTGGCCACGGGCCATGACGCCATCGACGTCATCGAGACACTGGATCAGACCGGTCTGTTCGTCGGGATCCTTCCGGAGTGGGAGCCCAACCGTTCGCGCCCCCAGCGCAACGCATACCACACCTTCACCGTCGACCGGCACCTGATGGAGACGGCTGCGCTCGCCGCCGGACTGGTCGACCGCGTCGAGCGGCGGGACCTCCTCCTCGTCGGCGCGCTCCTCCACGACATCGGCAAGGGCTACCCGGGTGACCACACAGAGGTCGGGATCGACCTCGTCACCACCATCGGTCGGCGCATGGGGTTCGACGAGGCCGAGGTCGCCACTCTGACCGCACTCGTCGAGTTCCACCTGTTGCTGCCCGACGTCGCCACCCGCCGTGACATCGAAGACGACGAGACGATCTCGGCGGTGGCCGTCAAGGTCGGGGACGTCGGCACCCTCCGCCTTCTCCACGCACTGACAGAGGCCGACTCGATCGCCACCGGCCCCGCGGCGTGGAGCTCGTGGAAGGCCTCACTGGTGGAGGACCTCGTCCGGCGCGCCGAGCACCTCATCGCGGGCGGTGCTGTGGCAGAGCTCGAGTCGACGTTCCCGACGGCGGAGCACCTCGCAGCCATGGAGGCCGGTCTCAGCAGCGTCGATGGCAGCGGGGACACCCTCACCGTCATCACGCCGGACAGCCCCGGGATTCTCAGTCGTGTCGCGGGCGCGCTCGCGCTCAACGGACTCGATGTTCTCCAGGCCGCCGGACACTCCGAGTTCGACATGGCGGTCGAGCGGTTCGAGGTCACATCATCGTTCGGGACGATCGACTGGAGGACGGTCGTCGCCGACGTGGAACAGGCCCTCGCCGGACGGCTCGCGCTGGAGGCCCGACTCGCGGACCGGTTGGTGACCTACCGCCAGGCCGCCGATCCGCCCGCGCCCCAGCCGGTCGTCGAGACCTACGTGAAGTTCGACAACGAATCGTCCTCGGTGGCGACGGTCGTCGAGCTCGGCGCGGCCGACTCCATCGGTCTTCTCTACAGGGTGACGGCGGCGCTCGCCGCGCTGGGTCTCGACGTCAGTCGCACCAAGGTCCAGACTCTCGGCGATCACGTGGTCGACAGTTTCTATGTCCGCGACGGGAACGGCGAGAAGATCGTCGACCCGGAGTTCCTCGAAGAGGTCCGGCGCTCGGTACGCCACGCCATCCCGCCCCCGGTGGTGGTCCGATGACCGGCGGAGAGGAGCGCGTCGATCGCGCGCACGAGGCCGATCTGCTCCGTTGGAGCGAGGCGCTCGCGGGCGTCGCCCGTACGGGCCTCGGGTTCACCGACAGCCTCTACGAGCGGGAGCGCTTCGAGGAGATCCTCCACATCGCCGCGGACATCCGGGCGTCTGTGACCGACGACTCCGACAACGCCGACTGGGTCGAGGAGTGGGTCGACGGGATCGGCGAGGGTGTGGCGGGCTATGCGACGCCGAAGGTGACGGTGGGAGCCGTCGTCGGCAACGACGCCGGGGAGCTGCTGCTCGTTCAGCGTGCCGACTCCGGCGTCTGGCTCTACCCGACCGGTTGGGCCGACATCGGCTATTCCGCATCGGAGGTCGCCGTCAAGGAGGTGTTCGAGGAGACGGGCATCCACTGCGAGCCGGTGCGGCTCATCTCACTGCTCGACGGCATGCGCCTGGGTTTCACGCGTATTCCCCTCTACTCGGTGATCTTCCACTGCCGCGCGATCGGCGGCGAGTTGCGCGCCCACCCTCTCGAGTGCACCGAGGTGGGCTTCTTCGCGCGGGACGCGCTGCCGTCACCTCTGACCGGTGCCGACAACTGGGTCGATCACGCCTTCGCCGCGATCCGCGGGGAGCCCATGGCCACCCGGTTCGATCCGCCGCGGGACCCGACCTGGCGGGGAGATGCCGGGTCAGTGTCGTGAGCGACCCGATCATCGACTTCGGGACCACGCGTGACGGTCTGACCCAGCTCCGGCGTCGCTGGGAGGCCGACACGACGGCACGCGGTGCGGTGCTGATCGTCCACGGGATGTCCGAGCACAGCGGCCGCTACGATCACGTCGCCCGCAGGCTCAACGCTGACGCTTTCCACGTCGTGGCCTTCGACCACCGTGGGCACGGTCGTTCGTCGGGGGCGCGCACTCATGTGGAACGTTTCGGGGAGTATGTCGACGACGTCGCCGATCATCTCGCCGCTGTCGTCGGGCTCGGTCTCCCGACGGCGGTCATCGGGCACTCGCTGGGCGGTCTCATCACGCTGTGTCATGCGGTGTCGGACCGCCCCCAGCCTGGTGCCTATGTCCTCAGCGGTCCGGCGCTGGGTCACGGTCGTCCCGTCTGGGAGACGGCGATCACGCCGCTCGCGGATCTCGTGGCACCCCGGTTGTTCCTGCCCACCGCCTTCGACGCTTCGATGCTGTCCCATGACCCGGAGGTGGTCCGCGCCTACGAGCAGGATCCACTCATCCGGTCCGGTGCAACTCCGCGTTTCGGTGCGGAGGTCCTCGCTGCCATGGACGAGGTCCGGAGTCGACTCGACCACCTTCGACGCCCCCTCCTGGTGCTCCACGGCGCCGACGACGAGATCGTGCCGGCGGCCTCCACGCGGGTTCTCGAGCAGAGCCCGTTCGTCGACCGACTGGAACTGCCGGGCATGCGCCACGAGATCTTCAACGAGGTCGGCGGCGCCGCTGTGCTCGACAGGGTCGTCAGCTTCCTGGAGCTCGAGTTGTTCTGAGCGGTCGGGCGTGGCCTATTCGCGCATGTCGCGCAGGAACCGCTCCACCTCTTCGACGAGTCGGCCGGGATCGTCCATCTCGACGTGGTCGCCGGCGTCGTAGCGGCGCTCGAGTTCGGCCACGAAGTCGGCCGTCTCGTCGTCCTCCGCCACCAGAGCGCTGACCTCGGCGTCGTACTCCCGCGTCTCTTCGAGCAGGTCCCGGGTCGTGACGTCGACTTCGAGGAGCCGCCCGATCCGCTCGACGAGCGCGAGCGCGGCCTTCGGCGAGGTGGCGCCGGGTACGTAGGTGGGTACAGCCGCCCACAGCGATGCCGAGGCGATGCCGGCGTCGCGCAGCGCGGCGTGCAGAACACCGACGATGCCGGTCGGACCCTGATAGGTGGACGCCTGCATGTCGAGTCGTTCCCGCACGTCCGGGTCCTCGCTCGCGCCGTAGATCACGACGGGACGGCTGTGAGGCACGTCGGCGAGCAGTGCGCCGAGGGTGAGGACCATCGAGGCGTCGAGAGAACGGACGGTCCCGACGATCTCCTCTGCGAACCTGCGCCACCGCATCTGTGGTTCGATCCCCGAAAGGGTCACGATCTCGACAGGGGCGCTGCGACATACCGAGAACGTCGACGTCGGCCAGACGATCCTACGACGGCCGTCGGGTCCGAACTCCACCGAGGGCCGCGTGACGTTGAAGTCGTGGAACTCCTCGGGGTCGATGGTCGCGAAGGCCTCGCCGTGCCAGAGCTCCTCGAGGTGTCGCAGGGCGGAGGTGGCGGCGTCGCCTGCGTCGTTCCAGCCCTCGAAGGCGATCACGACGACCGGGTGCTCGACACCTGGGTCGCCGTGGACGCGCACGTGAGTCCGATCCCGGTCCATCGCCACCCACGCTACCGGCGTCGTCGGGTGGCTCTAACCTGCCGTCATGGTCGCAGTACGTGAGATCACATCGCCCTCGGAGGTCGACGACGCGCTGGTCGCAGCTTTCGCCCGCCTGATCCCCCAACTCTCGTCTTCGGCTCCCCCGCCCGGGGAGGCGGAGTTGACGGCCATCGTCGCGTCGGATGCTTCCGTGCTGTTCGTCGCCGAGGTGGACGGCGAGGTCTCCGGGAGCCTCACGCTCGTGCTGTTCCGGATCCCGACCGGTGTCCGGGCCTGGATCGAAGACGTCGTGGTGGACGAGGCGGCACGCGGCGGGGGCGTGGGAGCGGCGCTGAACCGCGCGGCGCTGGAGCGCGCCGCCGCAGCCGGCGCGACGACCGTCGACCTCACGTCACGACCGAGCCGTGAGGCCGCCAATCGGCTGTACCGACGGCTCGGTTTCGAGGTCCGAGAGACGAACGTGTACCGCTACCGGGTGTCGTGAGGATCGGTCACCCGGCGACTATCCGGTGGATCCGGCCGTCGCTGCCGAGGGTGAGCAGCTCGCCGTCGCGATCGAGGCCGAACGAGATGAGCGACGCGCCGAGGGCCCGGAGGTTCAGGGGCGCCACACCGAGACCGGGCGCGTAGCCGCGGACGACCCCGTCGCAGAGGTCCCCGAACACGTAGACCCCGTCGAGCGCGGGGATGGCTTCGCCCCGGTAGACGAACCCACCGGTCACCGAGCACCGTCCGGCACTGTGGTCGTAGACCACGACCGGAGCGATGTGGTCCTCCGGTGCGGTCTCGGCCGCGAACGGCTGATCACCCTCGAGGTCGTTCCAGCCGAGGTTGGCGCCCCGTCCGCCGCCGTCGGCAGCAGGTAGCAGGTCGATCTCCTCGTACAGGTTCTGCCCGACATCGCCGATCCAGAGGTCGGCGGTGGCGGAGTCGAAGGAGAAGCGCCAGGGATTGCGCAGGCCGTAGGCCCAGACCTGGGGGGCGCCGCCTCCCGCGACGAAAGGGTTGTCGGGCGGGATCGAGTAGGCACGGTCGTCGTCAGGGGTGGGGTCGATCCGCAGGAGGGTGCCCAGCAGAGTCGTCGGGTTCTGACCGTTGCGCTCCGGGTCCCCACTACCGCCACCGTCGCCGAGCCCGATGTAGAGGTGGCCGTCGGGTCCCCGGTGCACGTCGCCACCGTTGTGGTTTGAGAACGGCTGGTCGACCCGCAGGAGCTCCCGTCTCGTCGGCAGGTCGACGAGGCCGTCATCGTCCAGTGCCCATTCGGTGACGACCGACGTGCCGTCGAGGTCGTTGTGCATCGTCCACACGAGGGCGCCGTCGGTGGAGAAGTCGAAGCCGAGGAAGCCGCGTTCGCCGTCGGTCGAGACCTCTCCGGAGATGTCGAGAACCGGTGTGGTCCGGGGAACGAGGTCGTCACCGGCCAGCTCGACCAGTCGCCCGGCCCGTTCGGCCACGTACAGCGAGGTGGACCCGGTGCGGGTGCGGACCGCGGTGGGGGCGTCCAGGCGGGCGACCTCGACGAAGCTCAACGCGATCGCCGGCAACTCCGTGGGGACCGCCACCGGCTCCGCCGTGGTCGACGGCGTGGGGGTGGGCTGGTCCGCCTCTCCGTCTGGTCCATCCGGCGTGGGCTGGTCCGCCTCTCCGTCCCCTCCATCCGGGGTGGGTGGGTCCGCCGCAGGCGGCGAGGACACAGCAGGCGGCGAGGACACAGCAGGCGGCGACAACACCGTGAAGCCCTCTTCGGGAACGGCCGGAGCGGCTCCGTCGTCGCCGGAGCATGCAGCCGCCATGAGTGCGCCTGCGAGGACGAGCGGTGCGTAGCGCCTCATCGGTCCTCGACAGGGCGGATGAGTCCCTCCTGCACGACCGAGACGACGAGGTCGCCCTCCCGGGTGAAGACGGATCCGGTGGCCAGGCCCCGGGCGCCCGATGCCGACGGGGACCGTTGGTCGTAGAGCAGCCAGTCGTCCATCCGGAACGGTCGGTGGAACCACATGGCGTGATCCAGGCTGGCCATCTGTACGGACGGGTCGAAGGCGCCGCGGCAGTGGGGGAGCGTCGTCGTGTCGAGCAGGGTGAGGTCGGAGGCGTATGTGAACAGGCACGTGTGCAGGACCGGGTCGTCGCCCAGTTCCCCGTCGGCGCGCAGCCAGACCTGGACGTGCGGCTCGTGCGGTTCGTCGCGTGCGGTCATCGACCCCTTTGCGTACCGCACGTCGATCGCGAGGTCCCTGTCGTAGAGCGCCCCGAGTTGGTCGCGGTAGGGCTTCCATTCCTCCTTGAAGGTCGGCACCTCCTCCGGTGGGGGAGCTCCGGGCATCGGATCCTGGTGGGTGAAGCCCTCCTCGTCGCGGTGGAACGACGCCGACATCGTGAAGATGGCCCGGCCGTGCTGGATCGCGGTCACCCGGCGGGTGGTGAACGAGCGGCCATCGCGGGTGCGCTCGACCTCGTAGAGGATCGGGACGGCCGGGTCGCCGGCCCGCAGGAAATAGGCGTGTAGCGAATGGACGAGGGAGTCCTCGACGGTGCGCGCCGCCGCGACCAGCGCCTGACCGGCCACCTGCCCCCCGAAGACACGTTGTCGGTTCTCGTCGGGGCTCACACCACGGAAGATGTTGACCTCGATCGCTTCGAGGTCGAGCAGGGCGATGACAGCGTCCAGAGCGGGTTGCACACCGGGGATCCTATGGAATCCGGGCGGACGGTAGTGTCGCGGTCCGGGCAACGACGGACCACCGGGGAGACATGCCAGATGAGTGACGCCACGATCGGGACGTTCGAGGACGAACGCCGGGAGTTCCCGCCCCCCGCGGACTTCGCGTCCTCGGCGCTGGTGTCGGACCGGTCGCTCTACGAGGAGGCGACCGCCGACTTCGAGGCCTTCTGGGCACGTCAGGCTCGCGAACTGGTCAGCTGGTACGACGACTTCTCGACCGTGCTGGAGTGGGACTGTCCCGACGCGCGCTGGTTCGCCGACGGGACGCTGAACATGTCCTACAACTGCCTGGACCGCCACGTCGAGGCCGGTGGGGGCGACCGGGTCGCCTTCCACTGGGAGGGCGAGCCGGGTGACACCCGCACGATCACGTACTCAGGCCTTCTCGCCGACGTCTGCCGATTCGCCAACGCGCTGAAGGGGCTCGGCCTGGTTCGCGGGGACCGGGTCGCGATCTACATGCCGATGATCCCCGAGTTGCCCGTCGCGATGCTCGCCTGCAGCCGGATCGGCGTGGCTCACTCGGTGATCTTCGGCGGATTCTCGCCCGATGCGATCGTCGACCGCTGCGCCGACGCGCAGGCCAGGCTGATCATCACCGCAGACGCCGGCTACCGCCGCGGCGCCCCGTCGGCGCTCAAGGTGAACGTCGACGAGGCACTGGCCTCGGGCGGCGCGCCTTCGGTGGAACACGTCGTCGTGGTGGACCGGTGCGGCACCGCCCCGACGATGGTGGAGGGCCGTGACGTGTGGTGGCACGACGTCGTCGCCGACGCGGCGGAGACGTGCGAGCCGGAGCGCATGGGCGCCGAGGACCTGCTCTACCTGCTCTACACCTCGGGAACCACGGCGTCTCCCAAGGGCATCATGCACACAACCGGTGGCTACCTGACCCAGGTCGCCTTCACCCACCGCTACGTGTTCGACCTGCGCCCCGACACCGACGTCTACTGGTGTGCCGCCGACATCGGCTGGGTGACCGGCCACAGCTACATCGTCTACGGTCCGCTCGCCAACGGTGCGACCTCGGTGATGTACGAGGGCACCCCGGACACCCCGCGGACCGAGATGCGCGACGGCTCCGACCGCGGGGAGTGGGCCAAGGACCGGCTGTGGGACATCGTCGAGCGGTACGGCGTCACACAGCTCTACACCGCGCCGACCGCCATCCGGACGTTCATGCGCTGGGGCGCGCACTGGCCGGCGGGTCGTGACCTCTCCTCCCTGCGGGTCCTCGGCACGGTCGGCGAACCGATCAATCCGGAGGCGTGGATGTGGTACCACGCCAACATCGGTGGTGAATCGTGCCCGATCGTCGACACGTGGTGGCAGACCGAGACCGGCGGTCACATGATCACCCCCCTCCCCGGTGTCACCACGACTCGGCCCGGTTCGGCGTGTGAACCCATCCCGGGGGTCTTCGTCGAGGTCGTCGACGAGTTGGGTGAGAAGGTCGAACGCGGTGGTGGCTACCTGACGATCACGAAGCCGTGGCCGTCGATGCTGCGCGGCATCTGGGGTGACCCGGCCCGGTACCGCCAGACCTACTGGTCACGCTACGAGGGCCGCTACTTCGCCGGTGACGGGGCGAAGATCGACTCCGACGGGTACCTCTGGCTGCTCGGACGCGTCGACGACGTCATGAACGTCTCCGGTCACCGCATCTCGACGACGGAGGTCGAGTCGGCGCTCGTCGACCACCCCGCTGTCGCAGAGGCGGCCGTCGTGGGCGCCAGCGACGCCCGGACCGGCCAGGCCATCGTCGGATACGTGATCCTGCGCGGC
The DNA here is from genome assembly GCA_040219085.1 of Acidimicrobiales bacterium. NCBI lineage: Bacteria > Bacillati > Actinomycetota > Acidimicrobiia > Acidimicrobiales > Acidimicrobiales bacterium. Next base: position 34,616 of record JAVJTC010000043.1, on the reverse strand, counting down.
GGCAACGAACCGTCCGATGAACTCGGTGAGGAGATCCGGTCCCACGTGGCCCACAAGCTCGGTGCGATCGCCCGGCCCCGCACGGTCGTGATCGTTCCGGACCTCCCCAAGACCCGCTCCGGCAAGATCATGCGACGGCTCTTGCGCGACGTCGTCGAGGACCGTGACCTCGGTGACACGACGACCCTCGCCGACAGCGGTGTCGTCGACGAGATCCGGCGGCGGGCCTCCTCACCCGGGGACGGCGGATCCTGAGCCCCGACACTCCGGACCACTGGATCTGGGCCGACGGGGCTCTCCGAGGTGGGCCCGCGATCGTCGTCGACATCGACGGCGTCGTTGCCGATGCCACCCACCGGCAGTGGTATCTGCGCGCGGATCGCCGCGACTGGGACGGGTTCTTCGCGGCGTGCCGTGACGATCCACCCATCGACGCGACGGTGTCGTTCCTGTCGGTGGTCGATGCCGATGTCGCGGTCCTGTTGTTGACCGCGCGGCCGCACTGGGTCGCCTCGATGACCGCCGACTGGCTCGTTCGCCACCACATCCGCTGGGACCTGCTCGTCACCCGCTCACCTGCGCAGGCCTTCATGCGCTCGTCGCAGTTCAAGCGTGACGAGGTGGCCGCGATGCGGGCGCGGGACTTCGACCTTCTCCTCGCGATCGACGACGACGAACGCAACGTGGAGATGTTCCGGGCTGAGGGCCTGCCGACGATGTACCACCACTCCGGCTACTACGACTGAGGTCGGCGCCGGGACGGACGACAGTTGCGATTCCGGGCGCGACCGGGAACAACACCGGTCTCGGTTAGCGTTGTAGAGGTCCGAAGGAGGACCCCCGACCGACCATGAAGAACACGTTCAAGACCTTCGTCCTACTGGCGGCCCTCGGTGGCCTCTTCATCGCACTAGGCGGCGCGATCGGCGGCTCCAGCGGCCTCGTCATCGGTGCCGGCCTCGGTCTGGTGCTGGTGGGCGGCTCCTACTGGTTTTCGGACAAGTTGGCCATCCGCTCCGCCCGCGCGCGTCCCGTCGAGCGTGCCGAGATGCCCGAGTACTACGAGATCATGGAGGAGTTGACCGCCAAGGCGGACCTCCCCATGCCCAAGCTCTACGTGGCGCCGGGAGATCAGCCCAATGCCTTCGCCACCGGCCGCAACCCGTCGCATGCGGCGGTCGCCATCACCGAGGGGCTGGTCCGCCACCTCGAATGGAGCGAGATCCGCGGCGTACTCGCCCACGAGCTGATGCACATCCGCAATCGCGACATCCTCATCGGGTCGGTTGCGGCGGCCATCGCCATGGCCCTCACGCTGCTCGCCCGGATGGCGATGTGGGGGGCGATGTTCGGCAACAGCCGCAACCGTGACCAGAACCCCATCGTGATGCTCGTCACCATCATCGTGGCGCCGCTCGCCGCGATGGTGCTGCAGTCGGCCATCAGCCGGACACGTGAGTACAAGGCGGACCGCACCGCCGCGCGGCTCATCGGCGACGGCGAACCGCTCGCCCGTGCGCTCGAGAAGCTGGGCTACCTGTCGGGCCGCATCCCCGCTGCCGTGGCGAGCGAGCAGGCCTCGCACTACATCGTGAACCCTCTGGCCGGCCGCCGCGTGCAGTTCGCGAACTGGTTCAGCACGCACCCGCCGCTCGAAGACCGGGTGGCCCGGCTCCGCTCGGGTGAGTGGGCCCGCAGCATCTGACCGGTCGCGCTCCGGTGGGACTCAGGACGTCGAGGCGGCGTCGTAGACCGGTGCGAGAGTGCTGACCACTTCGTCGATCTCGTCGGGGTACGCCGCCACGGCGATCACGGTGTCGTCGCCGATCGCGATGTCCCATGTGGCGCCGGGCGCTTCGACCCGCCAGCGGTCATAGGTCTGACCGTCCGGGGTTGTCAGCGGTGTCCGGGGCCGCGGCTCGCCGTCGACGCCGAACGACGAGAGCGTCAACTCCAACGTGGCCTCCCGGTCGATGGCGAACGGGAACGCGAACTGGGCCAGCAGGGACGGATCGGCGAGTGAGTCCGAGCGGGCCCACACGCCGAGTCCCTGGTTGTCCCACTCGACCGGTGCCAGCGTCTCGAGGGTCGCCAGCCCCGCCCCCGACACGACGACGGGTTCGAGGGTCAGCTCGCCGACGGGTCGCCGGACGAAGACGGGTGGTTCCGCGTCCGCACACTGCGCTGACGGAGCCGACGTCGGGGCGTCGAAGAACTCTCTGATGATCGATGAACCGCATTCGTCCGCGCCGGGTCCGTGACCCTCCCACCGGAACCGCACACCGAAGCTCCGCGAGAATCCCTCGGCGACGTCGTCGATGGCACTCGGCGGCGTGATGGGATCCAGCGCACCGCCCATCAGCAGGGTCGGTACGTCGCTCGTCACCGGCTCGTTCTCGACCGCGGGCGCGCTGCCGGCCGGCCACCGTTCGCACGTCTCGTAGAAGGGGCGGGCGTTGGCGCTGTCGGCGAAGCGGTCGTAGTAGGGGTCCCCGGTGAGCGCGGTCTCGATGTCGGCGGGGTCGCCGAAGGAGATCTCTTCGTGGCATTCGACACTGATGAGCATGCCGACCGATGTGAAGCCGAGGTTGGTGACCTCGATCGACAGGAACGACGACAACAGATCGGTGGTTCCCTCCTCGAGTTCCGCGACGAGTTGGGGTATCGCCGCGAAGAGAACGGGGGAGTAGAGAGCGCCGAATGTGATCTGGAGGAGCGACTCGCCGTCGACCACCACGAGCGGGTACGTCTGGCCCGTCAGGTTGTCGGTGGCCGGTGCGCCCACCGGGTCCGCGTCGAGAGCGTCCACCAGCGCGAAGAAGCGGTTTCGCAGGTCGGCGTAGGTCCGGGCACAGTCGGCGAGGGCCTCGCAGGCGTCGAACAGCGCCTCGAAGGCGCGCGCGGCGTTCGGGGTGAAGACGGATGCCGTGTCGGCGGCGACCGGGAGGATCGAATCGAGAACGAGCGCCCGCGCAGCGTCGGGGTACATCCGTACATAGGTCTGTCCCAGCCGGGTCCCGTACGAGATGCCCAACACGTTCCACGGCCCGTAGCCGAGCGCCAGGCGCATGGCCTCGAGATCGTGGGCGCTCGCGACGCTGTGGTAGCTGGTGAGATCCACCCCGTCGTCGAGGAGTCTGTCGCGACACGCGGTCTCGGCCGCCGTGTCACGTTCGGTCAGTTCGTCCTCGTCGACGTCCTCGTCGAGGAGGTCGCGTGCGAGTTCCAGGGCCTCGTCGCACTGAAGCGACGGGTTCGACAGACCGGCCCCCCGCTGGTCGTAGATGATGACGTCGCGGGTGTCGCGGTAGGGCGCCACGAGGACGTCGTAGGAGAATGCGATCGTCTCGACCGCATGCCCTCCCGGGCCTCCTTCGAGATACACGACCGGGTCGTCGAGGGCTGTGCCGGTGGCGTCGAAGACCACCACGGGAATAGTGACGGTGGCGTCGGCGTCAGGGTCCTCCCACGTCTCGGGAACGGTGAACAGGCCACATGACGGCGGCGGTCCCGTCGCCAGATCGGCGAGGTCGAAGGACGCGCAGTCGACCCGGTCGAACTCTCCGAGGTCGGTCAGGAGCTCAGCGGACGCCGCCTCGCCCGGCACGGGTCGCGTGCGGTCGGCGGGCTCGGGGGTGCCTCCGCTCGCGTCGGGTGTCGGGGTGGGGGTGGGGATGGGGTCTTCAGCCGAGGGTGTCGGCGTCGCGTCGGCGGGAGGGTTCGCCTGTTCGGCGAGGTCGATCCCGGGGTCCACCGTGCACCCCGCGGCGACGAGTCCGACGACGACGGCCATCGCCGCCAGCGATCTTCTCACGAGGCCACCTTGGCAGAGGTGACGGGGCAGAGGCGCGCGGTCGGTGAGGTCGGTGGGGAGTTCGGGGCCACTCAGTCCCTGAAGTTCCCGAACTGCAGCGGAATGCCGAAGTCGGCTTCCTTGAGCGCGGCGATGACGTCCTGGAGCTGGTCGCGCTTCTTGCCGGTGACCCGCAACTGGTCGCCCTGTGCCTGGGACTGGATCCCCTTCATCTTGAGGTCCTTGATGAAGCGGTTGAGCTCGCGTGCCTTGTCGGAGGAGATCCCGGCAGCGAGGGTGGCTTTCTGGCGGACGGTGCCGCCCGAGGCCTCTTCGACGGTCTCGTAGTCGATCGCCTTGAGCGAGACCTTGCGCTTGACGAGCTTCTCTTCGAGAACCTGGCGCAGAGCGCTCAGGCGGTCCTCGTTGGCTGTCGCCATCAGGATCTCGCCGTCGCCGAGTTCGATCGTGGTGCCGGTGTTCTTGAAGTCGAACCGGTTGACGACCTCACGGCTCGCCTGGTCCACGGCGTTGCGGACCTCCTGGAGGTCGACCTCGGATGTGACGTCGAAACTCGGCACGGTCTCTCCTTCTCGTCGGAGTCGGCGTCGTATCGCCGATCCTACCTGCGGCGCGGACCACGGCCCGCGTGCGATCCTGGGAGGGCCGCCGAGTCAGGGGACACGATGCGACCCGCCAACGATCAGCCCATGCCCGCCATCACGGTGTTCGACCAGGAGGGTGCGCCGGTGACGATTCCCGACGCGGTGGCGGGCCGCTGGGCCGCCGTCCTCATCTACCGTGGCCACTGGTGATCGTTCTGCCGTCGGCAGTTGGTCGACTTCGCTGAACACGCGGCACTTCTCGACTCACTCGACGTCGGCATCATCGCGGCGTCGGTCGACGACGCGGCGACCACCGCCGACCTCGTCGCAGGGCTGCGGTTGACCGGCTACCCGGTGCTGCACGGCCTCGACCCGGAGGCCGCCGCGTCGACTCTCGGGGCGCACCTGGCGCCGGATCGCAGTTTCGTGCACGCGACCGGGTTGCTGTTGCGACCCGATTCCACGATCTATCTGAGCGTGTACTCGACGGGACCGCTGGGGCGGCTGGTCGCAGCCGACGTCGCCCGCACGGTCGAGTTCCGCCGGCGCACGTCCTAGCGCACGCTTCGTCGAGTTCCGCCGTCGAAGGCCCCAGCGCACGCTTCGGTGTCGGCATGCGCCCGGCCGACGATCCGGGCGCTACGCTGCGTCGCTGCGGGTCGGTGCCCGAGCGGCCAAAGGGAGCAGACTGTAAATCTGCCGGCATTGCCTTCGGAGGTTCAAATCCTCCCCGGCCCACGCTCGTTTTCCTGTCATCACGTCCCCGGGTCGCAGGGTCCCGCCTCAGCGGGGCGGCGCGGGGGCGTGACCCAGCATGTGTTGCATCTCGACGACGTCGAGCCACCGGCCGAACTTCCGGCCCACTTCGCGTTCGATCCCGACGTGCTCGAATCCACATGCCTCGTGCAGCCTCACCGAGCCCGCGTTGGAACCGGCGATGCGCGCGATGACCGTGTGGAAGCCGTGATCGGCGGCCACGCGCAGCAGCTCGTCGAGCAGCGCCTTGCCGACGCCGCCGCCACGGTGGTCCCGGTGGACGTATACCGAGTTCTCCACCGTCGTGTTGTAGGCGGGGCGGTCCCTGTAGGGCGACAGCGAGGCGAAGCCGATGACGGAGCCGTCGAACTCCGCGACGAGCACGGCGTGGGCGCCGGAACGATCGACGATCCAGCGTCGTTGGGCATCGAGGTCCCGGGGGCGGATGTCGAAGACGGCGACTCCGCCGGTCACCTCGTCGTTGTAGATGGCGCGGATGGCCTCGGCGTCGTCGACGTCGGCCCTACGGATCAACATGCCGGGAACGGTAGCGGTCGTCCCGGCACCGCCGGAGGGGGTTGGGAGACTGCCACCGGTCGTGGCATCATCTCCTTCCCCGCACGACACACCGGGCGGGGTCCCGCTCCCTTAGCTCAGTCGGCAGAGCGTCTCCATGGTAAGGAGAAGGTCGAGAGTTCGATTCTCTCAGGGAGCTCGGCCGGACTGATCCGGCGCACCCGGTCAACCGGGTGTTCGGGGCGGCGTAGCTCAGTTGGTGAGAGCGCTCGACTCATAATCGAGAGGTCGCCAGTTCGAGTCTGGCCGCCGCTACCAGACGACGCGGGGATGTAACCCGAACTGTGAATCACAGGTCCGATATTCCGACAGAGGGCGACACCGGTGCGGCCTGACCGCGTCGGGCGTTCCGCTCGCGGAGACGACGAGGCCGACCTCGTCGCGGCCGCCAAGGCGGGTGACCGGTCGGCCTTCGACGAACTCGTCAGGAGGACCTACCGCGACGTGTACACCCTCGCCCACCGTCTCAGCGGGAACGTCCACGATGCTTCGGACATCACCCAGGACGTGTACCTGCGGGCTTACCGGAGTCTGGGTCGGTTCCGCGGCGACTCCCGCTTCTCGACGTGGCTCTACAGGATCGCCGCCAACTGCGGATCGACGCACCTGACCCGGCGCCGGCGCCGGCGCGCCGAGGAGATCGACGAGGACAGCTCACCCGTGGTGGACGACCGTCCCGGGTCCGATCCGGCTCTGCGGGCCGAGGCGTCGCACACGTTGGGCCAGATCGAGGCGGCGGTCGCCCGACTGCCCGAACGACTGCGCTCGGTCGTCGTCCTGCGCGACGTCCACGAGTTGCCGCACCGGGAGGTGGCCGATGCGCTGGGCATCACCGAGTCGGCTGCGAAGGTGCGGCTCCACCGCGCGCGGCGCAAGCTGACCGAGTACCTCTCGACCGACGACGAAGAAGTCGTACGGTCCGCCGGAGGCGGCGAGGATGAAGCCCGTGCTGTTTGAGACGGTGGGACGGTCCGCCGGAGGCGGCGAGGATGAAGCCCGTGCTGTTTGACACCGGTGGGACGGTCGTCGACGGCGGCGAGGATGAAGCCCGTGCTGTTTGACACCGGTGGGACGGTCGTCGACATGGCGGACCTGTTCGGCGCGCGCGCCGGTGGTCCGTCCCCCGAGTTGCGCCGGGCCATCGCCACGTTGCGCAACGGCGGGGCCGAGCCGCCGGACTGGCTGCTCGAGGCGATCCTGGACCGTATCGACGCCGCCGAGCGTGGCTTCCTGCCGCCGATGGGTCGTATCGCGGCCTACGCGGGGGGTCTCGCCGCCGGAGCGGCCGGGGCGCTGATGATCGCCAATCGCGCCAGGATCCGTCATACCGGGTCCTGAGCCCGCGCGAAACCGCGGGTCGGGCCGCCGGGGTCGGGTGGTATCCTCGCCGTGCCATCGGGCTCGCCCCGATGTCTAGGGCAGTGGCTCAATTGGTAGAGCACCGGTCTCCAAAACCGGCGGTTGGGGGTTCGAGTCCCTCCTGCCCTGCCGCCTCCATGGGCCCCGACGCGCGGTCGCGGTGACTGGACGCGCAGGCGTCCCCCTAGGCTGGACGTCTCTCGGGCGCCGAAACCGCCGGTGCCGACGAAACGAAGCGATCAGGACGTAGGTGCCGACATGGCGATGAACCGACAGTACAGGCGCATGGCACAGCGCTCTGGCGAGGTCGACGCCGATGGCGCGCCCATCGCGCAGCGCCGCCAACAGCCGAACCAGCGCCAACGTGAAGACCGTGCCACGCCGGCGGAGTTCATGCGCGAGGTGCGCGGGGAACTCCGCAAGGTCGCATGGCCCTCGCGCTCGGAGGTCATCAGCTACTCGACGATCGTGTTCGTGCTCGTCGTGGCGCTGACGCTGTTTATCGCCGGTCTCGACTGGGGCTTCGGCGAAGCCATCCTGAAGCTGTTCGAACGATGAGTGACGTGACCGATACCGACACCGACACCGACGCCACAACCGACTCCGGTACCGACGAGGAGACCGCGCAGGACGCCGTCGAGTCGTCGGCAGCGGAGGCCCTCCCGACGGGCCCTGTCGATCCCACCGAGGTCGAGCCCCATCCGGTGGATGCCGCCGAGGCGGTCCAGGCTCAACAGTCGCGTGAGGAGGCGATCGCGCAGGAAGCCGCGTCAAAGACCAGCGGTGACGACGCCGACGAGGAAGAAGCGGACGTCGACGGCCTCGTCTACGAGCACGACGCCGAGACCGACGAGGACGTCGAGGCGCCGGCGCCCGTCGAGAGCCCCTATGACCGACCGGGTCGCTGGTATGTCGTGCACACCCAGTCCGGCTACGAGAAGCGCGTCAAGCAGAACCTCGAGGCCCGCACCCAGTCGATGAACATGGAGGGGCGGATCCACGAGATCGTCATCCCCATGGAAGACGTCGTGGAGTTCAAGAACGGCAAGAAGGTCGTCGTACAGAAGAAGGTCTTCCCCGGTTACCTGCTCGTGCGCTGCTACCTCGACGACGACTCCTGGTACGTGATCCGCAACACCCCCGGTGTGACGGGTTTCGTCGGTGCGGGCTCCAAGCCGACCCCGTTGCCTCGGCGAGACGTGGAGGCGTTCCTTCAGGTCAAGCCCGAGGGCGACGAGGTCCAGAAGCGCAGCCGTCCGCGTCTGCAGTACGAGATGGGCGAGACGGTCCGCGTCAAGGAGGGCCCGTTCGCGGACTTCTCCGGCGAGGTGATCGAGATCAACCCCGACCAGCTCAAGGTCAAGGTTCTCGTCAACATCTTCGGCCGCGAGACTCCGGTCGAGTTGGAGTTCGCGCAGGTCGCCAAGCTCTGACATCGCCCGCAGGGGTCCGCGGCGTTGCCGCCGGGCTCCGGCGGCGGCACACTGTTTCGTCGCCTGCGCGCGCTACGCGCACGGCCCACTGTTCACCCACCCACTGATATCGAGGCGTTGCGAGATGGCAAAGAAGAAGGTCTCCGCCGTCGTGAAGATCCAGATCCCCGCGGGCCAGGCCTCTCCTGCGCCGCCCGTCGGCACCGCTCTGGGCCCCCACGGCGTGGCGATCATGGACTTCTGCAAGGAGTACAACGCCCGCACCGAGGATCAGCGCGGGCAGATCGTGCCTGTGGACATCACGATCTTCGAGGATCGGTCCTTCACCTTTGTGACGAAGACGCCTCCGACGGCGTTCCTCATCCGTCAGGCCGCAGGCCTGGAGAAGGGTTCCGGCGAGGTCGGCCGTGTCGAGGCCGGCACGATCACCGACGCCCAGGTCACCGAGATCGCAACCACGAAGCTCCCCGACCTCAACACCGACGACATCGACATGGCCAAGCGTCAGGTCGCCGGCACCGCCCGTTCCATGGGCGTCAAGGTCGTCTGAGCGACTGAGCATCACGCGGGAGACCTCCCGCACCGACCTCCGTCAGGGGTACCTCACCGCGGGGTCGGCCGAATCACGAGACGAGGGAGCCGAAATGGCGAAGAACGGTAAGCGCTATCTGGACGCATCGCGACGGTTCGACCCCGAGCGACTCCACCCTGCCGGCGAGGCACTCGACCTGGTTCGTACGCTCGCCACGGCCAAGTTCGACGAGACGGTCGAGCTCGTCGTGCGGCTGGGCGTCGACCCCCGCCGTGCCGAGGAGATGCTCCGTGGCACCGTCGCGCTGCCCGCAGGCACCGGCAAGGACGTCAGGATCGCTGTCTTCGCCGAGGGCGATGCTGCGGCGGCCGCCCGTGATGCAGGCGCCGACTTCGTCGGCGGTGACGACCTGGCTGCCGAGATCGACGGCGGGATGATGGACTTCGACGTCGCCATAGCGACGCCCGACATGATGCCGACCGTGGGTCGCCTCGGGCGGGTGCTGGGCCCCCGTGGGCTCATGCCGAACCCCAAGACGGGCACCGTGACCGACGACGTCGCGAAGGCCGTCGAGGAGTTCAAGGGCGGTCGCGTCGAGTACCGCACCGACAAGCAGGCCAACGTCCACGTCCCGATCGGCAAGGTGAGCTTCGAACCGGCCGACCTCGACCGCAACCTGCGGGCGGTCATGGACGAACTCGTGCGGGTTCGTCCCGCAGCGGCCAAGGGTCGCTACGTGAAGAAGATGGCGCTCAGCTCGACGATGGGTCCCGGTGTCAACGTGGATCCCGGCGAGTTCGCGGTGGCCTGAGCGCGACGAGTGGTTGGTCCGTGGTCCCGGGCCGCTAGCCTCGGGCCCACAACAGATCTGATCGCCGCAGACATCCGGTGCTCGAAGAGCTGAAAGGGCCGATGGCCCGCCCGACGAGGTGACGAGGCAGAGCCCCACCGGCTCTCGTCGTGTCCCCGTGGGCGTCGCCATCGCGACGCCTTCTGCGCTTTTCGCCCACCACGGGTGACGGTGCGATCGCAATGACGACACACGACACGAGACGAGAGGAGGTGGGCATGGAGAATCCACGACCGGAGAAGGTCGCAGCGGTGCAGGAGGTGCGTGAGCGCCTGTCCGAAGCGAGCGCGGTGGTCCTCACGGAGTACCGCGGTCTCGACGTGCCATCGATGGCGACGCTGCGTAAGTCGCTCGCTGAAGCCGGTGCCACCTACAAGGTCTACAAGAACACCCTGGTGCGCCTGGCTGCGCGTGAGTTGGGCCTCGACATCGAGGAGATGCTCACGGGTCCGACGGCACTCGCCTTTGCGATGCCGGCCGAAGAGGGCGGTCGCGGTGACGCGGTCGGGATGGCCAAGGCTCTGCGTGAGTTCGCGGACGGCAACGACCTGCTCATCATCAAGGGTGGCCTCCTCGACGACAAGTTCCTGAGCACCGAAGAGATCATCGCTCTGTCGAAGCTCGCGTCCCGCGACGAACTGCTCGCGCGGCTCGCCGGTGGGCTCGCCGCACCGATGCAGCAGTTCGCTGCGCTTCTGGCGGCGGTGCCGTCGAAGTTCGCGTACGCGCTGCAGGCCCTCATCGACGCGGGTGGCGCCCCCGGTGCCCCGGTCGATGTTCCCGTAGCCGAAGGCGGCGACGACTCTGCCTCCGGCAGCGACGACACAGCCGAAGGCGGCGACGACTCTGCCTCCGGCAGCGACGACACAGCCACGACGGGTTCTGACGAGCCCGAAGAGAACGACCAGACCGAAGAAGACCAGGAGTGACAGAGATGGCGACCAAGGAAGAAATTCTCGACGCGATCGGTTCGATGACCGTTCTCGAGCTGAGCGAACTCCTCTCGGAGTTCGAGGAGAAGTTCGGTGTGACCGCAGCCGCCCCGGTGGCCGCCGCGGCCGCCGCTCCGGCCGGTGACGCCGCCGCAGCCGAAGAGGAGAAGGACAACTTCGACGTCGTTCTCACCTCGGCCGGCGACAAGAAGATCCAGGTCATCAAGGAGGTGCGTGGTCTCACGAGCCTCGGTCTCAAGGAGGCCAAGGAGCTCGTCGAGTCCGCGCCGAAGGCCGTGATCGAAGGGGCGTCCAAGGAGGACGCGGAGAAGGCGAAGGAGGCCCTCGAGGCCGCCGGCGCCACCGTCGAGCTCTCCTGAGCCGACGTCATCGCCACATCAGTTCGTTGCGGGACCCGCGCCGGTCGAAACCTTGACCACGCGGGTCCCGTCCCGTACTCTGCTGCGCATCCGACCCGGGGTCGGCGATTCGTCGCTGCCCGAGGTTTGATCGTCGCGGCCCTGACGCCTACACTGCGTCCTGTCGTGTCGCTCGCGTTGTCCTCCGTCTCCGTACGGCTGTTTCCGCGCCCGCGCACGTCCCCACTGTCCGTCGGTGCCCCCGACTGGATCGACCCCGGCCGACCCCTGCCCAGGAGTACGACGTGTCTTCACGCTCCGCCGTCCGCGAGCGCTACTCGTTCGGCAACCTCGACGATGTTCTCGAGCTTCCCGACCTCATCGCGATCCAGCGAAAGTCCTTCGACTGGCTGTTGGCGGAGGGCCTGAGCGAGGCCTTCCGCGACATCAGTCCGATCAAGGACTTCTCCGAGACGCTCCAGCTGGAGCTGGAGTTCGACCCCACCGATGAGGATCTGCGCCCGCCGCCGAAGTTCTCGGTGGAGGAGTGCAAAGAGAAGGACATGACCTACTCCGCGCCCATCTTCGTGCGGGCCCGGTTCATGAACCAGGCCACCGGGGAGATCAAGGAGCAGACGGTCTTCATGGGGGACTTCCCGATGATGACCGACAAGGGCACGTTCATCATCAACGGCACCGAGCGTGTGGTCGTGTCCCAGCTCGTACGGTCACCGGGCGTCATCTTCCAGCCCGGTGAGCGGTACCGGCTGCGTAACCTCACCAAGCACCAGCTCGTGACCGGCACCATCCACCCCTACCGGGGTGAGTGGATGGAGTTCGACGTCGAGCAGAAGCCCGGTAAGGACGTGACCGCCGGTACCCGTGTGGCCCGCAAGCGTCGCCTCAGCATCTTCGTGCTGTTGCGGGCGCTCGGCCTGGACGAGGAGAACGAGCCCGGTTTCCTGCAGCGCTTCGTGGATCACTTCGACTTCCTCGAAGGCCAGTGGGAGAAGGACCGTGACCTCGCTCCCACCCAGGACGAGGCGCTGCTCGAGATCTACAAGCGTGCGCGTCCCGGTGAGCCGCCGTCGACGGAGTCCGCACGGTCGTACTTCAAGAACGCCTTCTTCGAGTCGCGTCGCTACGACCTGTCACGGGTCGGCCGCTACAAGCTGAACCGCAAACTCAAACCCGAACTCGAAAAGATCGAGAAGCTCTTCGGCATCGAGGTCGACCGTCCCGAGTCGGACCAGTCGGTGCTGTCGACGGGCGAGGTCCTCGCGACCTGTACCTACCTGCTCCATCTCGCCAAGGGCGAGCCGGGCTACCGCCTCGACGACCAGGATCACTTCGCGAACCGCCGCATCCGCTCGGTCGGCGAGCTCATCCAGAACCAGGTCCGCATCGGCCTGTCGCGCATGGAGCGGGTCGTGCGTGAGCGCATGACCACCCAGGACGTCGAGGCCATCACGCCCCAGACCCTGATCAACATCCGCCCGGTGGTCGCCGCCATCAAGGAGTTCTTCGGGACCAGCCAGCTGTCGCAGTTCATGGACCAGGTGAACCCGCTGTCGGGGCTCACCCACCGTCGTCGTCTCTCGGCGCTCGGCCCGGGCGGCCTGTCGCGTGAGCGCGCCGGCTTCGAGGTCCGTGACGTCCACTTCTCGCACTACGGGCGCATGTGTCCGATCGAGACGCCCGAGGGTCCCAACATCGGGCTCATCGGAGCACTCGCGACCTATGCCCGGGTCAACAGCTTCGGGTTCATCGAGTCGCCGTACCGAACGGTGCGCGACGGCAAGGTCACCAACGAGATCGTGTATCTCGCGGCCGATGAGGAGGAGGAGTACGTCGTCGCGCAGGCGAACGCCCCCCTCGACGACGAGGGTGACTTCATCAACGACCGGGTGCTGGTGCGCCGTTCGCCCCAGGCTGCGTCGCTGTCGGATCTGAAGCTCCAGCTCGAACAGGACGTCTTCTTCGGAGCCACGACCGAGATCTCCTACGCGCCGCCGGCCGAGGTCCAGTTGATGGACGTCTCGCCCAAGCAGATCGTGTCGATCGCCACGGCGCTGATCCCGTTCCTCGAGCACGATGACGCCAACCGGGCGCTCATGGGCGCCAACATGCAGCGTCAGGCGGTGCCGCTGCTGCGGGCCGAGGCCCCCTACGTGGGCACCGGTGTCGAGTCACGGGCGGCCTCCGACGCCGCCGACATGGTGATCGCCGATGACGACGGTGTCGTCACCGACGTCGACGGCACGTCCATAAAGGTGACCTACGACAACGGCACCAAGCGGGTCTACCGCCTCTTGAAGTTCGAGCGTTCGAACCAGGACACCTCGATCAACCAGAAGGTGCGGGTCTCCGAAGGCGACAAGGTGAAGAAGGGCCAGGTCCTCGCGGACGGCCCCAGCACCGACAACGGCGAACTCGCGCTCGGCAAGAACCTGCTCGTGGCATTCATGCCCTGGGAGGGCTACAACTTCGAGGACGCGATCATCCTGTCGGAGCGTCTCGTGCGCGACGACGTTCTGACCTCGATCCACATCCACGAGCACGAGGTCGACGCCCGCGACACGAAGCTCGGCCCCGAGGAGATCACCCGGGACATCCCGAACCTCTCCGACGAGATCCTCGCGGATCTCGACGAGCGGGGGATCATCCGGGTGGGCGCCGAGGTCGGCCCCGGCGACGTGCTGGTCGGCAAGGTGACGCCCAAGGGCGAGACCGAGCTGACCCCCGAGGAACGCCTCCTGCGGGCGATCTTCGGTGAGAAGGCCCGCGAGGTCCGCGACACCTCGCTGAAGGTCCCCCACGGCGAGACCGGCAAGGTAATCGACGTCAAGGTCTTCAACCGCGACGAGGCCCACGAGCTCCCGCCCGGCGTGAACCAGCTGGTGCGGGTCTATGTGGCCCAGAAGCGCAAGATCTCGGTGGGCGACAAGCTCGCCGGGCGCCACGGGAACAAGGGCGTCATCTCGAAGATCCTGCCGCTGGAGGACATGCCCTTCACCGCGGACGGCAATCAGGTCGACATCATCTTGAACCCGTTGGGCGTTCCCTCACGGATGAACGTGGGCCAGGTCCTCGAGGCGCACCTCGGCTACGCGGCGCGCTGGGGCTGGGAGGTCGACGGCGAGAACGTCGGCCACGACCCCATCCGCAACACCGAGACCAAGACGCGTCCGACCACCACTCCCTCGACGCTCGTCGGTACACCCGTGTTCGACGGTGCGCACTGGGACGAGACGGAACGGTCCGGTAAGCACCCCACGATTCAGAAGATCCTGGAGAACCTCCACCCCGAGACGGTGGACGGTGAGCGCCTGATCGGTCGTGACGGCAAGACCCAGCTCTACAACGGACGTACCGGCGAGCCCTACGACAACAGGGTCATGGTCGGCTACATGTACATCTTGAAGCTGGCCCACCTCGTGGACGACAAGATCCACGCCCGCTCGACGGGCCCGTACTCGATGATCACCCAGCAGCCCCTGGGCGGTAAGGCCCAGTTCGGTGGGCAGCGCTTCGGGGAGATGGAGGTGTGGGCCCTCGAGGCCTACGGCGCCGCGTACTGCCTCCAGGAGCTGCTGACGATCAAGTCCGACGATGTTCTCGGCCGGGTCAAGGTCTACGAGGCCATCGTCAAGGGCGACAACATCCCCGAGCCGGGTATCCCCGAGTCCTTCAAGGTGCTCATCAAGGAGATGCAGGCTCTGTGCATCAACGTCGAGGTCCTGTCCGTGGACGGTCAGGAGATCGAGATGCGTGAGCTCGACGAGGACATTTTCCGAACCGCCGAGGAACTCGGTATCGATCTGTCCCGACCCGAGCGTGGGTCGGACGAAGAAGACGCCCGCCGCGCGGCTCAGCGCAGCGGTGTCTGAGGAGGCGACCCAGCACATGCTCGACGTCAACGACTTCAGCCAGCTACGGATCGGCCTCGCCACCGCGGACTCGATCCGCACGTGGTCCAACGGTGAGGTCCGCAAGCCGGAGACCATCAACTACCGCACCCTCAAGCCCGAGAAGGACGGACTCTTCTGCGAGAAGATCTTCGGTCCGACCAAGGACTGGGAGTGCGCGTGTGGCAAGTACAAGCGCATCCGCTTCAAGGGCATCATCTGTGAGCGCTGCGGCGTGGAGGTCACCCGCTCCAAGGTCCGCCGCGAGCGGATGGGCCACATCGAACTCGCCGCTCCCGCGGTGCACATCTGGTACCTGCGCGGTACCCGGTCGTGGCTCGCCTACCTGCTCATGGGCACCGAGCCCCGCGAGGAGCTCAAGGCCAAGCAGCTCGAGAAGGTCATCTACTTCGCCGCCAACCTGGTCACCTGGGTCGACGACGACAAGCGCGACGAGGATCTCGCGAACCTCGAGGCGGAGATGCTCGAGGAGCGCGACGCCATCGTCGACGAGCGCGAGCTGCGACTAGCGCAGCGCATGGAGGAGCTCGAGACCGAGCTCGCCGAGCTCGAGTCCGACGACGCCAAGGAGTCCGAGCTGAAGGCGCGCCGCAAGGCCGCCGAGAAGGACCTCGAGTCCATCCGTGAGCAGTACGAGTCCGAGATCGATCTCGTGGGTCGCGCCTTCGAGGAGTTCAAGGGCCTGTTCTCGCGTCAGATCATCGAAGACGAGATGCTGTGGCGGGAGCTCTACGACCGCTACGGCGAGTACTTCGAAGGTGGCATGGGTGCCGCCGCTATCGCGCAGCTGATCGAGCGGATCGACTTCGACGAGGAGGAGATCAAGCTCCGCGAGGCGATCGACCCGACCGAGGGTCAGCGCCCCCTGTCGGCCCAGCGCCGCCAGAAGGCGATCAAGCGCCTGAAGATCGTGAGCGCGTTCAACCGCCGCGACGAGAACGGCCGTCGGGTCAACGACCCGCGCGCCATGATCCTCGACGTCGTGCCTGTCATCCCGCCGGAGCTTCGTCCGATGGTCCAGCTCGACGGTGGCCGGTTCGCCACGTCGGACCTCAACGACCTCTACCGCCGCGTGATCAACCGCAACAACCGCCTGAAGCGGCTCCTCGACCTCGGGGCTCCCGAGATCATCGTGAACAACGAGAAGCGGATGCTCCAGGAGGCCGTGGACGCCCTCTTCGACAACGGCCGACGTGGTCGTCCCGTGACCGGTCCGGGCAACCGCCCGCTCAAGTCGCTGTCGGACATGTTGAAGGGCAAGCAGGGCCGGTTCCGCCAGAACCTGCTCGGCAAGCGCGTCGACTACTCGGGTCGTTCGGTCATCGTGGTCGGCCCGACCCTCAAGTTCCACCAGTGCGGCCTTCCCAAGATCATGGCGCTCGAGCTCTTCAAACCGTTCGTGATGAAGAAGCTCGTGGAGCACGAGTACGCGCAGAACATCAAGTCGGCCAAGCGCATGGTCGAGCGGCGTCGCCCCCAGGTCTGGAACGTCCTCGGAGAGGTCATCCAGGAGCATCCCGTGATGCTGAACCGGGCGCCGACCCTGCACCGCCTGGGCATCCAGGCCTTCGAGCCGGTGCTCGTCGAGGGCAAGGCCATCCAGATCCACCCGCTCGTGTGCACGGCTTTCAACGCCGACTTCGACGGCGACCAGATGGCCGTCCACCTTCCGCTGTCCGCCGAGGCCCAGGCCGAGGCCCGCGTGCTGATGCTGTCGGCGAACAACGTGTTGTCGCCGGCTCACGGTCGCCCGCTCGTCACCCCCACCCAGGACATGATCATCGGTGCGTACTACCTCACCGAACTGGACGAGGACGTCGAGGGCGCCGGCCGGGTCTTCCGCGATCTCGACCATCTGAACCGTGCCCTGGAGTCCGGCGTCGTCAAGTTGCACGCACGGATCACCTACCGCGACGTGAAGCGGTTCCCGGATCTTCTGGCCGCTCCCGCGAACGGCGCGGCGGCCCAGTACGTCGACACGACGCCGGGCCGGATCCTGTTCAACTCGGCACTGCCCGAGGACTTCCACTTCGTCAACGAGGTCGTGGGCAAGCGCCAGATGGGCGACCTCGTCGACCTCCTGGCGAGCAACTGGCCCAAGGCCGAGGTCGCCCGCACCCTCGACGCTCTCAAGGACCTCTGCTTCCACTACGCGATGCGGTCGGGTCTGACGGTGTCGATCGACGACGTGAAGACGCCGTCCAACAAGCGTGCGCTCCTCGACGAGTACGAGGCCCAGGCCGACAAGGTCGAGACCCAGTTCCGTCGCGGCGTCATCACCGACGGTGAGCGCCGCCAGATGGAGGTCGAGATCTGGACGGAGGCCACCGAGCAGGTCAAGCAGGCCATGGAGCGCGAGCTGAAGGCCGAGAAGTTCAACCCCATCGACATGATGGTCGCATCGGGTGCCCGAGGGAACATGATGCAGGTCCGTCAGATCGCCGGTATGCGTGGTCTGGTGGCCAACCCCCGTGGTGACATGATCCCCCGTCCGATCAAGTCGAACTTCCGCGAGGGCCTCGCGATGCTCGAGTACTTCATCGCCACGCCGGGCGCCCGTAAGGGGCTCGTCGACACGGCGCTGAGGACCGCCGACTCCGGCTATCTGACGCGGCGTCTCGTCGATGTGGCCCAGGAGGTCATCATCAACGAGGAGGACCCCTTCGCCACCGACGGTCCCGTCCCCTCGGTGATCATCGAGAACGTCAAGCCCGACGAGTCCGGTCGCCGGTACTACCTCGAGACCAAGCTCTACAGCCGGACCCTGGCCGAGGACGTCACCTTGTCCGACGGCACGGTGCTCGAGCGCGGGACCGTCGTGCGTGAAGACGAGCTCGCGCTGCTGCGAGACGACCCCGCCGTCGAGCGCGTGCGCTGTCTGTCGCCGTTGACCGACGACTCCGAGCTCGGAATCTCCGGTGCGGCCTACGGCATGTCACTCGCCACGGGCAAGGCCATCGAGGTCGGCGAGGCGGTCGGTGTCATCGCCGCCCAGTCGATCGGTGAGCCCGGTACCCAGCTGACGATGCGTACCTTCCACACCGGTGGTGTGGCGGGCAAGGACATCGCAGGCGGTCTGCCCCGCGTCGTGGAACTCTTCGAGGCCCGCAGCCCGAAGGGCAAGGCGACTCTCGCCCGCGCGTCGGGCGTCGTACGCATCGGCGAGGACGACGGCCGCGGCCGTACGGTCACCATCGTCGACGACGACGGTGAAGAGGAGAACTACCTCATCCCGTCCATCGCCCGCCTCGAGGTGGCCGACGGTGACGAGATCACCGCCGGCGAGCCCCTCGTCGAGGGTCCCCGTGACCCCAAGGAGCTCCTCGAGATCAAGGGCATCCGTGAGACCCAGAAGTACCTCGTCGACGAGGTCCAGAAGGTCTACCGCGACCAGGGCGTGTCGATCCACGACAAGCACATCGAGCTGATCGTGCGGCAGATGACGCGTCGGATCGCGGTCCACGAGGCAGGCGACTCGCCGTTCCTGCCCGGCGAACGCGTCGACGCGCGGATCTATCGCGACGTCAACCGTGAGCTGGTCAAGGAGAACAAGAAGCCCGCCGAGGGTCGCCCGGAGCTGATGGGTATCACCAAGGCGTCGCTGGCGACCGAGTCGTGGCTCTCCGCGGCGTCGTTCCAGGAGACCACCCGTGTTCTCACCGAAGCCGCGATCGAGTCCAAGAGCGACTCGCTGCGTGGCCTCAAGGAGAACATCAGCATCGGCAAGCTGATCCCGGCCGGCACCGGTCTGGCCCGCTACCGCGACATCGAGACCCACGCACCGGACTACACCCCGATGGCCTTCTACTCCTCCGACGACGAGGAGCAGGATCTTGCCGAATGGCTGGCGACCGGGACCGACCTGGGTGGCGCCGACGCGGATGTCATCGACCTCCCCGCCGGTGACGGCGCGGTCGGTGGTTGACGTGCGCGGTTGTAGCCACACCGTGCCGGCCCTAGGCTTTGCAGTCGGCCCGGCGTCGCCGGGTTCTGTCCGGTGCCGCCTGGAATTCCCCGAAACATCTGAGAAGTAGGTTCGCGTGCCCACGATCCAGCAACTCGTCCGCAAGGGACGGAAGTCGAAGTTCCGCAAGGAGAAGACACCCGCCCTCAAGGGCGCGCCCCAGCGTCGGGGTGTGTGCACCCGCGTCTACACGACGACGCCGAAGAAGCCGAACTCGGCGCTGCGCAAGGTGGCCCGTGTGCGACTGACCAGCGGTGTCGAGATCACGGCCTACATTCCCGGGGAGGGTCACAACCTCCAGGAGCACTCCATCGTGTTGGTACGCGGTGGTCGTGTGAAGGATCTCCCGGGTGTGCGTTACAAGGTCGTCCGCGGAACTCTGGACGCGGCCGGTGTCGACACCCGCCGCCAGGCTCGCAGCCGCTACGGCTCGAAGAAGGGCTGACGATGCCGCGCAAGGGAGCTCCACCGCGTCGCGAGGTCCCGGCTGATCCGGTCTACCGGTCGGTCGTGGTCACCCAGTTGATCAACAAGGTCCTCGAGCGCGGCAAGCGTTCGACCGCCGAGCGCATCGTGTACGACGCGCTCGAGATCGTCGGCGAGCGCACCGGTGACGACGCCATCGGCACCCTCAAGCGGGCGCTCGACAACGTGCGCCCCGCGCTCGAGGTCCGCAGCCGCCGCGTCGGCGGCGCCACCTACCAGGTTCCCGTCGAGGTCCGGCCGCGTCGCTCGACCACGCTCGCCATCCGCTGGGTCGTCGAGCACTCCCGTTCGCGTCGCGAGCGCACCATGCGTGACCGCCTCGCCAACGAGATCCTCGATGCCGCCAACGGTGTCGGCGCATCGGTGAAGCGTCGCGAGGACCTCCACAAGATGGCCGACTCGAACAAGGCGTTCGCCCACTACCGCTGGTGAACCAGACCGGTCATGATCCGGTGCCCCGGATCGTGGCCCGTGCGTCGGTGTGAACCGACGACGAACCGACAGCACCCCCCTGTTCTGCGAGAAGGTACGACGATGGCACGAAAAGGACTCGAGCGGACCCGCAACATCGGGATCATGGCTCACATCGACGCGGGTAAGACCACGACGACCGAGCGGATTCTCTACTACACCGGTGTCAACTACAAGATCGGTGAGGTCCACGACGGCGCGGCCACGATGGACTGGATGGAGCAGGAGCAGGAGCGCGGGATCACGATCACCTCCGCCGCCACGCACTGCATGTGGAAAGACCACCGGATCAACATCATCGACACGCCCGGCCACGTCGATTTCACGGTCGAGGTCGAGCGCTCGCTGCGTGTCCTCGACGGTGCCGTCGCCGTTTTCGACGGCGTCGCGGGTGTGGAGCCCCAGACGGAGACGGTGTGGCGCCAGGCCGACAAGTACCGGGTCCCGCGGATGTGCTTCATCAACAAGATGGACCGCACTGGTGCCGACTTCTATTTCTGCGTCGACTCGATCCGCGAGCGCCTCGGCGCCAACATCGCGATCCTGCAGCTGCCGATCGGCCGTGAGGCCGACTACGCGGGCGTGATCGATCTGATCAACATGAAGGCGCTCATCTGGCAGGGTGAAGATCTCGGCGCGTCGTGGGACGTCGTCGACATCCCCGAGGACCTCGTCGAGGAGGCCGAGACATACCACGCGGAACTCATCGACGTCCTGTCGAGTTTCGACGAGACGATCCTCGAGAAGTATGTCGGCGAGGAGGAGATCACCGCTGACGACATCCGCTCCGCCATTCGCTCGGGAACCGTCGCCAACCAGATCGTGCCGGTGCTGAACGGCACGGCCTTCAAGAACAAGGGCGTTCAGCCGCTACTCGACGCCGTCGTCGACTTCCTGCCGTCCCCGCTGGACCTTCCGCCGGTCGAGGGCATCGACCCCAAGACGGGCGAAACCCTCACCCGGGCGCCATCCGACGACGAGCCGTTCGCTGCCCTCGCCTTCAAGATCGTCGCGGACCCCCACGGCAAGCTCGCCTACTTCCGCGTCTACAGCGGCAAGCTCGCCAAGGGTGATCAGGTCCTCAACACCCGGACCTCGAACAAGGAGCGCTTCGGGCGCATCCTCGAGATGCACGCCAACGACCGCGTGGATCGCGACGAGGTCGCCACGGGCGACATCATGGCCGCGGTCGGGGCGAAGGACGTCCGTACGGGCGACACGCTGTGCGACCCGGGCCATCCGATCACGCTCGAGGAACTGGTCTTCCCCGATCCCGTCATCCACGTCGCCGTCGAGCCCGCCTCGAAGGCGGATCAGGACAAGCTCGCCAAGGCTCTCATGTCCCTCGCCGAGGAGGACCCGACCTTCCAGGTCCGCTCCGACGAGGAGACGGGCCAGACGATCATCGCCGGCATGGGTGAGCTCCACCTCGAGGTCCTCGTGGACAGGATGATGCGCGAGTTCCGCGTGGATGCCACGGTCGGCAAGCCCCAGGTCGCCTACCGCGAGACCATCACCGCCCCGGTGGTCGAGTACACCTACACCCACAAGAAGCAGACAGGTGGTTCCGGCCAGTTCGCCGTCGTGACTCTCACCCTCGAGCCCAACGAGGTCGGCAAGGGCTATGAGTTCGAGTCCAAGATCAGCGGTGGTGCCATCCCGCGCGAGTACATCCCGGCCGTGGGCAAGGGTGTCGAAGAGGCGCTGACGAGCGGCGTCCTCGCAGGATTCCCCACAGTCGACGTGAAGGTCACGCTGACCGACGGCAAGACGCACGACGTCGACTCGTCGGACATGGCCTTCAAGATCGCCGGCAACGCCTGGTACCGCGAGGCGGCCACCAAGGCGCGTCCGGTGATCCTCGAGCCGATCATGGCCGTGGAGGTCGTCACCCCCGACGACTATCTCGGCGACGTGGTCGGTGACATCAACAGCCGTCGCGGGCAGGTGCAGGGAACCGAGCAGCGCAGCGGAAATCAGGTCATCACCGCTCTCGTGCCGCTGTCGGAGATGTTCGGATACGCTACCGACCTGCGGTCACGCACCCAGGGACGGGCGAACTACACGATGCAGTTCGACTCGTACCAGCAGGCGCCGGGCAGCGTCCAAGAAGAGATCGTCGCCCGTATCCGCGGCGTCTGATCCCGTTTCGAGTCCAAAAACCAACACGTCCATCCGAGGAAGAGAGCAATGTCGAAGGCGACTTTCGAGCGCACCAAGCCGCACGTGAACGTCGGCACCATGGGTCACATCGATCATGGCAAGACAACCCTGACCGCGGCCATCACGAAGGTCCTGTCGGACAGGAATCCGGACTCCACCTCGTTCACGGAGTTCGCGAACATCGACAAGGCTCCCGAGGAACGCGAGCGTGGTATCACGATCAACGTGAGCCACGTCGAGTACGAGACCGACGCACGCCACTATGCGCACGTCGACATGCCGGGTCACGCCGACTACATCAAGAACATGATCACGGGCGCGGCCCAGGTCGACGGTGCGATCCTCGTGGTCTCGGCGGCCGACGGTCCGATGCCCCAGACCCGTGAGCACGTTCTGCTCGCCCGTCAGGTCGGCGTCCCCAAGATCATCGTGGCGCTGAACAAGGTGGACATGGTCGACGACGAGGAGCTCATCGAGCTCGTCGAACTCGAGGTGCGCGAGCTTCTCAGTGAGTACGACTTCCCCGGCGACGACACGCCGATCATCCCGGTGTCGGCGCTGAAGGCACTCGAAGGTGACGAGGCTGCCGCCGAGCAGATCGTGACCCTCATGAACGAGGTCGACTCCTACATCCCCGAGCCCGAGCGTGAGATCGACAAGCCGTTCCTCATGCCGATCGAGGACGTCTTCTCCATCACCGGACGCGGCACCGTCGTCACCGGCAAGATCGAGCAGGGCATCGTCCACACCGGCGACGAGATCGAGATCGTGTGCATCAAGCCCACGCAGACCACGACGTGTACCGGCGTCGCGATGTTCCGCAAGCTGCTGGACCAGGGCCAGGCCGGCGACAACGTCGGAACCCTGCTCCGTGGTATCGACAAGGAGCAGGTGCAGCGTGGCCAGGTCCTCGCCAAGCCCGGCTCGATCACGCCGCACACCAAGTTCGAGGCCGAGGTCTACGTCCTCAACAAGGAAGAGGGCGGCCGTCACAAGCCGTTCTTCTCCAACTACCGACCCCAGTTCTACTTCCGGACCACCGACATCACCGGCACGATCGACCTGCCCGAGGGCACCGAGATGTGCATGCCCGGTGACAACACCCAGATGACGGTCGAGCTGATCGCTCCGATCGCCATGGACGAGGGTCTGCGTTTCGCCATCCGCGAAGGCGGCCGCACCGTGGGTGCCGGCGCCGTCACGAAGATCCTCGAGTAGTCGGAGACACGACGAACATGGCAACCGGCCAGAAGATCCGCATCCGCCTGAAGGCGTACGATCACGAGATCATCGACCAGTCGACGAAGAAGATCGTCGAGACGGTCAAGCGCACCCAGGCGATCGTCAAGGGGCCGGTGCCGCTGCCCACCGACAAGCACCGTTTCACGGTGATCCGGGGGCCGTTCAAGGACAAGGACAGCCGCGAGCACTTCGAGATGCGGGTGCACAAGCGTCTGTTGGACATCCTCGAGCCGTCGCCCAAGACGGTCGATTCACTCCAGCGGCTCGATCTGCCTGCCGGCGTCGACATCGAGATCAAGATCCAGCAGGCCTAGCTTGTCGCACACATTCTGATGTGAAGGGCGTCGCCTCCGGGCGGCGCCCTTCGCCGTTCTGTCGCCGCCTTCGGCGGACCGTCCCGCCCCGACGGCGCCATGCCGGGCGAGGTTCTGTCGCCGGTTGGTGTGGCGGGGCCCGGGCGCTACAGTGAACCGGTCCACCGGGCGAGCCGCTCAATCGGCAACCTGCGTCCGGACGACGAAGCGTCCAACCGACGTCCGTGCAGGCCTCCGGGCACCACACGGCACAACCGATAAGCGCTCCGCCAGGCATGCCTGTGCGGAGCGTTCGCGTGAGCGGGTTCCAATCAGCCCGCCCGAGTCAACTTCGAACGAGGAAGAGCCCGAGATGGCGACCAGAGCGATCGTCGGCGAGAAGCTGGGGATGACACAGATCTGGGACGACGAGAACCGCGTCGTCCCGGTGACGGTTCTCCGCGTCTCGCCCTGCCGCATCGTCCAGATCAAGCGCCCCGAGACCGACGGCTACAGCGCCGTGCAGGTCACCTGGGGCGAACGTGATCCGGGCAAGTTCAACAAGCCCGAGATGGGCCACTTCGACAAGGCGGGCGTCGACCCCGGCGTCGGCCTGGTGGAGCTCCGTCTCGATGACGTCGGTGGCTTCGAGGTCGGTCAGTCTCTCTCGGTCGACGTACTCTCCGACGGCGATCTCGTCGACGTGACCGCGGTTAGTCGCGGTAAGGGCTTCACCGGTGCGATGAAGCGTCACGGCTTCAGCGGCGTAGGCGCCTCCCATGGCGTCCACAAGACCCACCGCAAGCCCGGCGCCGTCGGCCAGTGCGCCACCCCCGCCCGCGTCTTCCGTGGCAAGAAGATGCCTGGTCGTTCCGGTGGCGAGAAGGTGACCACGCTGAACCTGACCGTGGCCCGCTCCGATGCCGAGAACAGCCTCCTGCTGGTCAAGGGGTCGGTCCCCGGCCCCCGTGGTGGCACCGTCGTGGTCCGCGATGCGATCAAGGGAGTCCGCTGACATGCCCAGCGTCGCCGTGAAGTCCGCCAGCGGTTCCGACGTCGGCACCGTCGATCTCGATGAGGAGATCTTCGGCATCGAGCCGAACATCCCCGTGATGCACCAGGTGGTCACCGCTCAACTCGCCGCCAAGCGCAGCGGTACCCAGTCCACCAAGACCCGCGCCGAGGTGCGTGGTGGTGGGGCGAAGCCCTGGAAGCAGAAGGGCACCGGTCGGGCCCGTCAGGGTTCGATCCGGTCGCCGCAGTGGCGTGGTGGTGGCGTGGCCCTCGGGCCCAAGCCCCGCAGCTACGCCCAGAAGACTCCCAAGAAGATGAAGCGCCTCGCGCTGCGCAGCGCCCTGTCGGACCGTGCCGCCGACGGCAAGGTCGTGATCATCGACGACTGGGGCTTCGACTCGCCGAAGACGGGCGAGGCGCGCAAGAAGCTCGCGGCGATCGGCGCCGAGGGTCGTGTGCTCGTGGTGATCGACCGCAGCGACGAGACCGCGTGGCTGAGCTTCCGCAACATCCCCGAGGTCCATGTCCTCACGGCCGACCAGTTGAACACCTACGACGTCCTCGTGAGCGACGTCGTCGTGTTCACCCGGGCGGCGCTACCGACCTCGGATGTCGCTGCCACTGCTGCGCCGGCTGTGGCGGAAGCGGTGATCGAGGAGTCCCCCGACCGAGGGGAGACCGGTGGTGACGACACCGCCGATGCCGAAGGTGACGACGAGTTGGGCGGGTCTGCCTCCGGCAGCGACACCGCCGATGCCGAAGGTGACGACGAGTTGGGCGGGTCTGCCGAAGGCGGCGAGGACACCGGGGATTCCAGCGACAGTGAGGATGACGAAGAGTGAGAGACCCACGCGACGTCATCCAGGAGCCGGTCGTCTCCGAGAAGTCCTACGGGCTGCTCGAGGCCAACGTCTACACGTTCCTCGTCCACCCCGACGCATCCAAGCCCGAGATCCGCGACGCCGTCGAGACGGTGTTCGGCGTGTCCGTCGTCAAGGTGAACACGGCCAACCGCAAGGGCAAGCGAATCCGCAACCGGCGCGACGGCACCTTCGGCAAGCGCCGGGACACCAAGCGCGCCATGGTCACCCTCGTCGAGGGTGACTCGATCGAACTGTTCGAGGTGTAGTGATGGCCATCCGACGGCGTAAGCCGACCAGCCCGGGTCGCCGGTTCCAGACCGGTCACGACTTCTCCGATGTGACCCGGGACAAGCCCGAGCGTGGACTTCTGGAGCCGCGCCACCGCACCGGTGGTCGCAACAACAAGGGTCGCAAGACCGCCCGCCACCGTGGCGGCGGACACAAGCGTCAGTACCGCCAGGTGGATTTCCGTCGTAACAAGGACGGCGTGCCGGCGTCGGTCGCTGCCATCGAGTACGACCCGAACCGCACCTGTCGGATCGCGCTCCTGCACTACCACGACGGCGAGAAGCGCTACATCCTCGCCCCGGCCAACATCACCGTCGGCGACGTGCTCGAGAACGGCCCCGCCGCCGAGGTGAAGCCCGGTAACGCGCTGCCGCTGCGCTACATCCCCGTGGGTACCGTCATCCACGCCGTCGAACTCAAGCCGGGAGCGGGCGCCAAGATGGCCCGCAGCGCCGGTGTCAGCGTCCAGCTCGTGGCCAAGGAGGGCGATCACGCCACCTTGCGCCTCCCCTCGTCGGAGATGCGTCGCGTTCCGATCGACTGTCGCGCCACCGTCGGTGTCGTCGGCAACTCCGAGCACGAGCTCGTCAAGATCGGTAAGGCCGGCCGCAACCGCTGGAAGGGCAAGCGCCCCCAGACACGCGGCGTGGCCATGAACCCGGTCGACCACCCCCATGGCGGTGGCGAAGGCAAGACGTCCGGTGGTCGTCACCCGGTCTCGCCGTGGGGCCAGCCCGAGGGCCGGACCCGCAACCGCAAGAAGCAGTCCGAGAAGATGATCGTCCGTCGTCGCCGTTCGCGCGGCAAGCGCCGGTAGGAGTCGAGCCGATGCCACGCAGCCTCAAGAAGGGTCCGTTCGTCGACGGGCACCTGCTGAAGAAGATCGACGCACTCAACGAGTCGGGCGAGAAGCGGGTCGTCAAGACCTGGTCGCGCCGTTCGACGATCATCCCCGACATGGTCGGGCACACCCTCGCCGTCCACGACGGACGCAAGCACGTGCCCGTCTACATTACCGAGTCGATGGTCGGTCACAAGCTCGGTGAGTTCGCCCCGACGCGGACCTTCAAGTTCCACGCCGGCCAGGAGCGAGGGGGTCGGCGCTGATGACCGGTCCCAAGACCAATGAGCGACCGGGCACCCGCTCCGTCGTACGCCACGCGCGGGTGTCGGCCTACAAGGCCCGTGAGATTCTGGACCTCATCCGTGGGGAGTCCTACGGACGGGCCAGCGAGATCCTGACCTTCTCGGAGCGCCGGGTCTCCGATGTGATCGGCAAGTGCCTGGACTCAGCCGTCGCGAACGCCGAGCACAACGACGGGATCCCCGCGGAGGAACTGTTCGTCGCGGCGTGCTACGCCGACGAAGGACCGACCCTCAAGCGCTGGCGTCCCCGTGCCCGCGGCCGCGCCACCCGCATCCGCAAGCGGACCTGTCACATCACGATCATCGTCGCCCGCTACACGCCCGAGCAGCTCGAAGCGCTCTCCGAACGTGAAGGCAGCAGAGGTGCGAGCGTCGCGGCCGCCGAGGCGCGACGTCAGCGCGTCGCCCGTAGCCGCAAGCGTGACGAAGATCGCGAAGCGGCGGCTCACGACCACGACCACGACGACGAGGCGGACGAGTCCGCCGAGGACGCCGAGGTGGATGTCGAGGCGCAGGCCCAGGAACTCGCGAAGGAACTCGTCGAGGACCGGGTGACCGAGGAACGCAAGGCGACACTCGCGGAGATCGACGACATCGACGTGAACCTCGACGACGACACAGTCGACGAGGAGGGTGAGACCGAGGCGGGCGGCTCCGCCGAAGGCGAAGCCGACGTCGAGGCCTCCGCCGAAGCCGAATCCGAGGCCACTGAGGACGACACCGAGGACGAGAAGTAATGGGACAGAAGGTCAATCCGTACGGCTTCCGCCTCGGTGTCACCACGGACTGGAAGTCGCGGTGGTTCGCCACCCGGCAGGAGTACCAGGACTTCGTGATCGAGGACTGGAAGATCCGCGACTACCTGATGACGCAGCTTCCGCACGCCGCGATCAGCCGTATCGAGGTGGAGCGAACCCGTGACCGGCTCCGGATCGACGTGCACACAGCGCGTCCGGGCATCGTCATCGGTCGCCGTGGCAGCGAGGCCGACCGCCTGCGTGCCGGTCTCACCGAGATCACCGGCAACCACCGCGTCCAGCTGAACATCCAGGAGATCAAGCAGCCCGAGCTCGACGCCGCGCTGATCGCCCAGGGGATCGCCGACCAGTTGGCCGGCCGTGTCGCCTTCCGACGTGCCATGAAGCGCGCCGTGCAGAACGCACAGAAGGCCGGCGCCCAGGGCATCCGGGTCCAGTGTTCGGGTCGTCTCGGCGGTTCGGAGATGTCGCGCACCGAGTGGTACCGCGAGGGTCGTGTCCCTCTCCACACGCTGCGCGCCGACATCGACTACGGCCTGCGTGAGGCCCACACGAGCGCCGGTCGCATCGGTGTGAAGGTCTGGATCTACAAGGGTCAGATCCTTCCCTACAAGACCCAGGCCGAGGACAAGATCTCCATGGAGGCCGCGATGGCCGTCGGGGAGACCTCGGGGCAGACCAAGCCGCGCCCGGTCGTGTCCTCGGCGGCGCGTGGGCGCCCCGAGACGAACAAGGACGAGGCCCCCGAGCAGCCCGACGCCCCCACCGAGGAGCCGGAACTCAAGCCGCTCGTCAAAGAAGCCGACGCCGAATTCGAGCGACTCCTCGAGCAGGAAGAGGAGATCGAGCGCGCCTCCAAGGACAAGGGCGAGACGCCGCACTTCCGCCCAGGGGAGGCCGACTGATGCTGATGCCGAAGAAGGTGCGTCACCGCAAGCAGCAGCGCGGTCGCATGAAGGGTGCCTCCAAGGGGGGTACCGAGGTCACGTTCGGCGCCTACGGGATCCAGGCTCTCGAGCCGGGGTGGATCACCGCCCGCCAGATCGAGGCCGCGCGTATCGCCATGACACGTCACATCAAGCGTGGCGGCAAGGTCTGGATCAACGTGTTCCCGGACAAGCCCGTCACCCAGAAGCCCGCCGAGACCCGGATGGGTTCGGGCAAGGGCAACCCGGAGATGTGGGTCGCGGTCGTCAAGCCCGGCCGGATCCTCTTCGAGCTGGACTACAACGACCCCGCGGTGGCTCGCGCCGCAATCGAGCGGGCGATTCAGAAGCTGCCGATCAAGGCCCGTTTCGTCGAACGTCGGGAGGGTTTCTGATGGCACGCTCCAACGCACTCGAGTCGATGTCGGACGCGGATCTCGTCGCCGCACTCGATGAGGCCAAGGACGACCTGTTGAACCTCCGGTTCCAGAACGTGACCGGTCAGCTCGACAACAACGCCCGTCTCGGCCAGGTCCGTCGCCACGTCGCGCGGCTCATGACCGAGCTGCGCGAGCGCGAGATCGAGGCGGCCGAGGCCGTCGAGCACGAGGAGATCAGCTGATGGCTTCCGAAGCCGCCGAGACGCGGCCGAACGCGCGCAAGGTCCGTGAGGGGGTGGTCGTGTCCGTCAAGATGGACAAGACCGTCGTCGTCGCGACCATCGACCGTGTCCGGCACCGTCGTTACAACAAGACAGTCCAGCGCGAGAAGCGTCTCTACGTCCATGACGAGGAGAACACGCTGCGCGAGGGCGATCGTGTCCGTGTCGCCGAGACCCGTCCCTTGTCGAAGAACAAGCGCTGGCGTCTCGTCGAGATCCTCGAAAGGGCACGGTGATCTCCCGATGATCCAACAGGAGACACGCCTGCGCGTCGCCGACAACTCCGGCGCCCGCGAGGTTCTGTGCATCAAGGTTCTCGGTGGCTCCAAGCGCCGGTACGCATCGATCGGTGACATCTTCGTCGCCACGGTCAAAGACGCCCTGCCCGGCGCCGCCGTCAAGCGCGGTGACGTCGTGAAGTGCGTCGTGGTGCGGACCCGCAAGGAACGCCGCCGCCCCGACGGCAGCTACATCCGCTTCGACGACAACGCCGCCGTCCTCATCAACGACCAGAGTCAGCCGCGTGGCACGCGCATCTTCGGCCCGGTCGGTCGTGAGCTGCGTGAGAAGCAGTTCATGCGCATCGTCTCACTCGCTCCGGAGGTGCTCTGATGGCGAAGATCCGCAAGGGTGACCGCGTCATCGTTCTCGCCGGCAAGGACCGTGGCCGCGAAGGCGTCGTGTCCGCGGTCGACCCTCGCGCCGGCACCGTGATCGTCGACGGCGTCAACGTGGTGCGCAAGCACCAGAAGCCGGGCGCCGCCGGAGCACGTGACGCCATGCAGGGCGGGATCATCGACAAGGACATGCCCATGCCCGTCTCGCGGGTGGCGGTCGTGAGCCCCGGTGACGGCAAGGCGACCCGCGTCGGCTTCCGCTTCGACGGCGACGGCACGAAGGTACGCATCTGCAAGCGCACGGGGGTGGACATCCCATGAGCACCGCAACCGAGCGCACGCCGCGCTACAAGGAGCGGTTCGTCAACGAGATCCGTCAGCAACTCAAAGACGATCTCGAGATCGCCAACATCATGCAGGTCCCGACGCTGACGAAGATCGTCATCAACATCGGCGTCGGCGAGGCCACGCAGTCCGCCCGGCTCCTCGAAGGCGCCGTCGCGGATCTGACCAAGATCACCGGCCAACAGCCCATCCAGACCCGGGCAAAGAAGTCGATCGCCGGCTTCCGACTCCGTGAGGGTGTGCCGATCGGTGCCAAGGTCACGATGCGCGGGACACGCATGTGGGAGTTCTACGACCGCCTCGTGACGCTCGCCATTCCCCGTATCCGGGACTTCCGTGGTCTGCCGAACCGGTCATTCGACGGGAACGGCAACTACACCTTCGGTGTCACCGAGCAACTGATCTTCCCCGAGATCGACTACGACGATGTCGACACGACCCGGGGTATGGACATCACTCTCGTGACCACCGCCACGACCGACGACGAGGGCCGGGCTCTGCTCACCGCTCTCGACTTCCCCTTCCGCCGAGACTGAGGACGACGCCCGAGATGGCAAAGAAAGCCCTCATCAACAAGCAGCAGCGCACACCGAAGTTCAAGGTCCGCGCGTACAGCCGGTGTCGCAAGTGCGGCCGGTCACGTGCGGTGTACCGCAAGTTCGGACTGTGCCGGATCTGCCTCCGGGAACTCGCCCACGCGGGCGAATTGCCCGGTGTCACCAAGGCCAGCTGGTGAGGAGGTCGCGCTGATATGTCAATGACTGATCCCGTCGCCGACATGCTGACCCGCATCCGCAACGCCAATGTGGCGATGCACGATGACGTCACCATGCCGTCCTCGAAGCTCAAGGAATCTCTCGCCGAGGTCCTCAAGCGCGAGGGTTACATCACCGACTTCCGCACAGCGGACCGCACCGACGGTCCGGGCAAGACGCTGACCATCGACATGAAGTACTCGCCCGAGCGCGAGCGCGTCATCTCCGGTATCAAGCGGATCTCCAAGCCCGGCCTGCGGGTGTACACCAAGGCCGACGGCGTGCCCCGCGTCCTCGGTGGCATCGGTGTCGCCGTCGTCTCGACCAGCAGAGGACTCATGTCCGACCGCGAGGCGCGCAAGCGCCGCGTGGGCGGCGAAGTCCTCTGTTACGTCTGGTAGGTCGCCATGTCACGCATCGGTAGAGCACCCATCCCCATCCCTTCGGGCGTCAAGGTCGACGTCACGGGCGCGCACGTGAAGGTCGAGGGCCCGAAGGGGTCACTCGATCTGGACGTCGCGCCGACGATCGTCGTGCGCGTCGACGAGGACACCGTCGTCGTCGAGCGCTCGGTGGAGGAGCGCGAGGCACGCGCACTGCACGGCCTGACCCGTGCCCTCGTCGCCAACATGGTCACCGGCGTCTCCGAGGGGTTCACCAAGAACCTCGAGATCCACGGTGTCGGTTACCGGGCGCAGGCCAAGGGTTCCGACGCCCTCGAGCTCCAACTCGGCTTCAGCCATCCGGTGGAGATCAAAGCCCCCGACGGGGTCACCTTCGAGGTCCCCCTCCCGACCCAGATCACCGTGGTCGGCATCGACAAGCAGAAGGTCGGCCAGGTGGCCGCCGAGATCCGTTCGCTGCGCAAGCCCGAGCCCTACAAGGGCAAGGGCATCCGCTACGCAGGCGAGCGGGTCATCCGTAAGGCCGGCAAGGCAGGTAAGTGAGCGTCATGAGTGACATCTCCGCAACCCGACGTCAGAGCCGACTGCGCCGTCACCGCCGTGTCCGCAAGAAGCTGCGGGGCACGCCGGACCGTCCACGTCTGTCGGTCTACCGCTCGAACCGTCACATGGTCGTCCAGATCATCGACGACATCGAGGGTCGGACCCTCGTGTCGGCGTCGACACGTGAGGCCGCCCTGCGCGACGGTCCCACCGCCACCCTCGAGGGAGCGACACAACTCGGCACCCTCGTCGCCGAGCGGGCCAAGGCCGCCGGTATCGAAAAGGTCGTCTTCGACCGGGGCGGCTACCGCTACCACGGCCGTATCGCAGCACTGGCCGACGCGGCCCGTGATGCCGGACTGGAGTTCTGATGAGTAACAGAGACATCCCCAACGAGGGACAGCTCCGCGACTCGCGGGTCATCAACATCAACCGCGTCGCGAAGGTCGTCAAGGGCGGTCGTCGTTTCTCGTTCACGGCGCTGGTCGTGATCGGTGACGGCGCCGGACGCGTCGGCCTCGGTTACGGGAAGGCCAAGGAGGTGCCCCTCGCGATCCAGAAGGGCACCGAGGAGGCCAAGCAGGAGCTGTTCGCGGTTCCGATGGCCGGTTCGACGATCGTGCATCCCGTCATCGGCGAGCTCGGTGCGGGCCGGGTCATGCTCAAGCCCGCCGCACCGGGTACCGGCGTCATCGCCGGTGGTGCGGCCCGCGCCATCCTCGAAGAGGCCGGCATCCACGACGTCCTGTGCAAGTCGCTCGGTTCGGCCAACCACATCAACGTCGCACGTGCGACGATCGCCGGCCTGCGTGCGCTCAAGCGTCCCGACGAGATCGGTCGACTGCGCGGACTCGACCCGGTCGAGTTCATTCCCAAGGGCCTGCTCGACGCCTACCGTGAGTCCGAGCGCGAGGCCCGCGCGGCGCGGGGGGCCTGATCATGGCCCTGCGTGTCACCCAGATCCGGTCGGCGATCGGGACCAAGCCCAAACAGCGCGGCACGCTGCGGGCCCTGGGTCTCGGCCGCATCGGAAAGAACAACACACTGCCCGACCGTCCCGAGATCCGCGGGATGATTCGCAAGGTCCGGCATCTCGTCGAGTCCGAAGAGGTCGAAGACTGATGAAGATCCACGATCTGGTGCCCGCCGAGGGTTCCCGCAAGCGGCCCAAGCGGGTCGCGCGCGGTATCGGCGGAAAGGGCGGCAAGACCGCCGGTCGCGGCCACAAGGGACAGAAGGCGCGTTCGAAGGTGCCCGTCGGCTTCGAGGGCGGCCAGATGCCGCTGTTCAAGCGCGTGCCCAAGCTGCGCGGCTTCACCAACCCGTTCCGCGTCGAGTACCAGGCGATCAACCTGGACACGATCAGCGAGTCGGGCCTCGACGACGTGACGCCCGAGGCGCTGCGTTCCAAGGGCCTGATCGGCAAGGACGTCCTCGTCAAGGTGCTCGGCCGTGGCGAGATCGACCGGGCCGTCACCGTGAAGGCGCATGCGTTCTCCGCGTCGGCCGAATCCGCCATCACCGCGGCGGGGGGTACCGTCGAGGTGCTACCCCTGCCCTGGGGCGATCGCCGTCCGCCAGCCAAGGGAAACGCCCACACCAACCGCTGACCCCGGGGCTTCCGGGACCACAGCAGAGGAGTTCTTCGAGTGCTCACGACCTTGCGCAACGTGGCGAACGTCGGTCGGATCCCCGACCTGCGCAACAAGATCCTGTTCACGGTCGGCGTGATCGTGATGTACCGGATCGGGGCGTTCATCCCTGCGCCGGGTATCAACTTCGACGCGATCCGACCGTTGCAGGAGCAGGCCGAGGACGGCGGGGTGCTCAACTTCCTCCAGCTGTTCTCGGGCGGGGCGCTCACGCAGTTCGCGATCTTCTCGCTGGGGATCTTCCCCTACATCACCGCGTCGATCATCATGCAGATTCTCGGCGTCGTGATCCCCCGCGTGGAGCAGTGGCAACAACAGGGAGCGGTCGGCCAGCGCAAGATCAACCAGTGGACCCGCTACGGCACCATCGGCATCGGGCTCGTGCAGGCGACGGGATTCGCATTCCTCTTCCACGAGGGGGGCGGCGGGCTCGGCGGATCGGGCGGTCTGCCTGACCTCCTGCCCAACTTCACGGCCCCGCGCGTCGCCCTGGTCGTGTTCACGTTGACCGCGGGGACGGCGCTGCTGATGTGGATGGGTGAGCTCGTCACCCAGCGCGGCATCGGCAACGGGATGTCCATCATCATCTTCGCGTCGGTCGTGGCGGTCCTGCCGAGCCAGCTCAGCCTGGTGCAGGCCAACTCCGGTTGGGACGCCCTCGTCGGTGTGCTGGTGATGTATGTCCTGCTGCTCGTGGCCATCGTGTTCGTCGAGCAGGGTCAGCGCCGCATTCCCGTGCAGTTCGCGAAGCGGGTCGTCGGTCGACGGATGACCACCGGTGGTTCCACGTACATCCCGCTCAAGGTCAACCAGTCGGGCGTCATCCCGATCATCTTCGCCAGCTCGGTGCTCTACCTGCCTCAGCTGATCGCAGTGGTCCTTCCCAACGACGGGTGGGGTG